>CAYPTO010000174.1:0-3819 GCA_964413625.1 uncultured bacterium | reverse complement strand
GAGCATGAATTACCAGGTCGGAAAGTATCGTTGGGAAATAAAGTCCGGGCAAAGCTAAAATGGCACAGATCATCACACAAAATGTCAAGGGAATAACAAGCAGATTAAGGAACATGGACGCAACTTGTAATGAGTTGAAATAGAACATGGCAACCGGAGCCGTAAAAAGAGCCGCACTTAATGAGACCCCCAACATGTCTGTCATATAACGAATAATGGGATTTTTAGTTTTTACAGGTATCCATGTTTTAATTTTGGAGTAACCGATTAAAATACCAAAGACTGCAGCAAAGGAGAATTGAAAACCAAGATCCTGCAAAGAAAATGGATTTATCATCAATAATATAACCGCAGAGGCGGCCACCGCATTCAATGCCTGATATTTTCGCTGAAATACCGGTGCAAACATAAGCATAACGGACATTAAGGAAGACCGAATGACCGAGGGCGAACCTCCTGTTAGGAAACAATAAAAGATCAAGAAAAGGGCAATAAAAATTGAACGAGGAATGCGCAAAACGCTTAATGTCAGGAGAAGCTGATAAATGATCAGCATAATAAGTCCTACATGTAAACCCGACACAGCCAATAGATGACTCACACCCAATTGACGGAATAGATCGGCAAGACAAGTCGGTATTTCGGATTTTAGCCCTAACAAAAAGCCATTCACCAAGCTCCCCTTTTCGATACCTAGAACCGAAAGAAAACGAACAGAGATATCATATCGGACCTTATGAGAATAATAGATCATAGGATTTTTTATTCCCATATCTTCGATCTTGGTACTTTTCCCTATTTGAAAACTATGTGATAATCCATGAACCTTCGCATAATTCAAGTAATTGAAAATATAGGGATTATGACTTGAGCTTATGGGTTTACATTTTATCGTCGAAAAACGATAAGTTCTTCCCGGAAGTAATACATTTAATCCTTTACGGGCATACAAAGTCCCCTTGATCTTCTGAGAACCGATTTTAGTTTTTACAATATAGGATTCAATATAATAGGGATTGGTTTTTTGTTTTAATACGGTCAATTCCAAGGACAGATCTTGTTCCGGGATACCATGCTTTTCCATAAATTTCTGTTCAGCTATAGCGAATCGCAATATCCCGCAAGAAATAATACACAAAACCAAAAATATATTTTCAGCTTTATGATTTTTAAGCAATAATATCAAAACCAAAATAATGAACAATATAAGCGAAGCTATCCAAAACGGAATTTCAATGATCATCGCTATGCAAATTCCAATACTGAAATATATGGCATAACGCAAAGCCGGAGCCGTCTTAAAATACATGTGATCCCCCTCATGGACAACGGCTTAATTTAGATAAAATAGTAAAAAGAAGCTAAAGCTTCAGCAAAAGTTTAAAGAAGTGTGTTCTATGTCACAGATAAAATTATTTAAAATGATTGACCAAAGGCATTTTGCGACCCTGGCCGAAGGCCTTTGAGGTCACCCTTAAACCGGGAGCAGCCTGCCAACGTTTGTATTCCGTAATACGTATCATATGCATGATGCGGTGAACAAGTTCAGGATCTTTTGTTCGTTTAATCAAATCTTCAATAGGCGTATTAACAAGAAGATCATCTACAAGTGGACTTACCACTTCATAATCAAAAGGATCATATTGATCTTCCGCCAATTCTGCAGACGGTAATTTATCAATGGTATTTTGGGGGATAACATCATACCCATATTGTTCATTTAAATATCGGGAAAGTTGATATACATCTAGTTTATTCAGATCACTGATCGGGCCTAAAGCACCGCACATGTCTCCATAAAGCGTACAGTAGCCTAATGCGATCTCAGTTTTATTACCCGTTGTTAATACAAGGGCATTTTTTTTATTTGCAATTGACATAAGGATCGTGCCACGGACCCTTGCTTGAAGATTTTCTTCTGCCAGTCCAAAAGATGTACCCGCAAATTGTTTTTCCAAAGAATCAAGAAAACTTTCATACATAGGTTCAACCGAGATCGTATCAAAATAAATACCCAAATTCACGACAAGTTGTTCAGCATCTTTTAATGAATGATCCGAACTAAATTTTGATGGCATTGCAAATCCATAAACATGATCGGCTCCCAAAGCTTCAGTAGCCAAGGCTGCCACCAAAGCAGAATCAATACCTCCGCTAAGGCCGATCACAGCATCTTTAAAACCACTTTTATAAAAATAGTCTCTTATCCCCAGTAATAGAGCTGCTCGCAGGCCCGCCAATATATCCGGCTGAGGATCCGGAAATTTATTTAGTGCTTTCCCATCTTTGAACTCACAATAAGCAAGGGCTTCTTCAGATGCCGGCATATATGTAGCAAAGTTACCGGCCTTATCTATCGCAAAGCTATTACCGTCAAAGATCAATTCATCCTGTCCTCCGACTAGATTCGTATACACAAAAGGGACCTTAAATTCATTTATCTTTTCCTGCACAATGGCAATGCGCTCATTTATCTTTGCAACTTTGAATGGTGAAGCACTTGCATTTAAAATAATCTCTGCACCCTTCTTAACAAGCTCTCGGGTTACCTTTGTTTCATACCTGTCGTCCCAAAGATCCTCACATACTTCCACACCCAATTTATAGGATCTGCCTTTGATCACTAGCTCGACCGGTTCGGGATTGTTTATATAAGAAAAATATCTAAGTTCATCAAAAACATCATAAGTGGGCAAATTGATCTTATGGACATGATCAACGATCTTCCCATTCTGCATGATAGCTAAAGAATTCCAGGATTTTCCATTATACTTATGGACATATCCAACGATTGCAACTATGTCTTTTGTGTATTCAGCGATCTCATTGATCTTTTTATTATTTTCATTAATGAATTCATCTTCAAGAATAAGGTCCAAAGGTGGATATCCACAAAGAGCCAATTCGGGGAATAAAATAATATCAGTATTCTCATTTTTTGCTTTTGAAATATTATTTATGATCTTTTCAGCATTTCCCGAAATATCACCAACAGTAAAATTGATTTGAGCTAAAGCTATTTTTAAATCCATTTTGATCACATTCTTATTGAGAATTGTTGAAATATTTTTTCATTATCTAAGGCTTCCTGCATGATCTTTTTAACTCGTGCCCGAGAAGGTCCCTGTTTTAGATAATCAATAAAAACCTGAATGTTTTCACTATATCCCTGAGCTATTATTTCGACTTCTCCCCTGCCGATATTTCTAACATAACCTTTAATCTGAAACTGATCCGCTCTCTCTTTGGCAAACCAGCGATAACCAACCATTTGGACTGTCCCGCTAATTGTTATTTTTTTTGTAATAAATTCCATAAAAAAAGAACCCGAGGAGTTCCCCGGGTTTTGCTTATTAGATCAAGTTCTTTAATCTAGCCTCGAGGTCACTCTTTGGCACATTTCCAATTACCTGGTCAACAACCTGCCCTCCCTTCACATAAAGAAGAGTCGGAATAGAACGAATTCCAAATTGGCCGGCCACCATAGGTGAATTATCAACATTCACTTTGGCAATCACGACTTTTCCTTCGTAATCTTTTACAATTTCTTCAAGCTTCGGGGCAATCATGTGACAAGGAGCACACCAAGGTGCCCAAAAGTCCACGATGACTGTTAATGGGTTGGCTAATACCTCAGTCTGGAAATTCTGATCCGTGACTTCGATAATTAATTGTGACATATATTCTCCTTTTATTTTTATCAAGCCGAATATAATAAAAAAAAATTCAATGTGTTATGAAATTCTATGCTCTTATCCACTGAATGATTTCTTTAAGAGTTACACGTTTCCCATACATAAGTAACGTGGTTCTGAATAT
>CAYPTO010000173.1:0-3823 GCA_964413625.1 uncultured bacterium | reverse complement strand
CTTGGGCATCCCTTTTAATCTCGCCTGTTACTCACTCTTAACGATGATCCTTGCCCAAGAATGTGGTTACGAACCCGGTGAATTTGCCCATACAATCATTGATGCACATATTTATGAAAATCATATCGATGGTCTTAAGGAACAATTGAAACGAGTGCCCGGTCTTTTACCTACCATGACCATTGCAAAAAAACCTATCTTTGAATTGACATTCGAGGATTTTGAATTAAAAGATTATGTGGCAGCACCAAAAATTAAATTTGGTGTAGCGGTATAAGATAGTAACTGGTGACTAGTAACTAGTGACTGGAGTTTTTTGAATTGAGAGTACGAGGGTAAGATGTTGAAACGTTGAAGTGTTGAAGAGGTTTAAATGTTGAATAAAAAAGACAGTAAGCAAATCCCAATTTACTTGTCTCTTGGAGTTTGCCTGTCCTTCGCCGTGCCGTTCCGAAGCTTTAGCGTAGGATGGAAGCTTTAGCGAAGAAGGGTCTCTTGTTTCTTCCTAAACTCCTAAACCTCTAAACAAACCATGTTTGAAAAGGGATAAAAAATAAATGAACAAACAACCCATCATCATCATCGTTGGCATGACCAAAAAACGCATTATCGGCAAGGGCAACGAGCTTCCCTGGCATATTTCGGAAGATCTGAAGCACTTTAAACGACAGACCACCGGCAATACGGTCATTATGGGACACAATACATACTTATCCTTACACCGCCCATCGCTCCCCAATCGTAATAATATCGTGATCTCTCCCGAGTTGGAGTCCAACGAACACATCACGGTATGCCGTAACTTGGATGATGCCCTGGAAACGGGTCAAAGTCTGAACAGGCCCATCTTTATAATAGGCGGCGCATATACCTACGAACATGCACTTCCTTATGTGGACTATTTGTACATTTCATGGGTAAAAAAAGACTATGAGGGAGACGTATATTTTCCTATATTTGACGTTGATTATTGGACTAAAGAATCGTCAGAAGATTTTGGCGAATTTGTTTTTATAAAATATAAACGAAAATAAGTGGAGGTTTGCACCATGGACTCAACTATTTATGACAAGCTGGGGATTCAAAAAGAAAATAGCGGTTGTTCAACCGGACAAAAATGGATTACATCAAAAGCGGGGAAAGTTCTGGATATTTCATCCCCGATTGACAATAAGCATCTTGCTAGTGTACAGACATGCTCGCATGACGATTATCTTGAGGTAAAAAAACAGGCTAAACGCGCATTTGAAGTATGGCGTAATGTACCGGCACCCAAACGTGGTGAGATCGTCCGCCAGATCGGCTTAAAATTCCGGGAATATAAAGATGAATTAGGTAAACTCGTTACTCTGGAAATGGGTAAATCCATTCAGGAAGGATATGGCGAGGTACAGGAAATGATCGATATCTGTGATTTTGCAGTTGGACTTTCACGTCAGCTTTACGGGTCAACAACACAATCTGAACGCCCTGAACACCGAATGTATGACCAGTACCATCCTATCGGTATCGTCGGCATTATTTCGGCCTTCAATTTCCCGGTTGCTGTATATGCATGGAATGCCATGATCGCAGCTGTTTGCGGTGATGTCTCTATCTGGAAACCTTCTTCCAAAGTTCCTCTTACTGCCATAGCAACTCAAAAGATCATAGCTGAAGTATTAAAAGACAATGACATGCCCGAAGGTATTTTCAATCTTGTTGTAGGTAGCGGCGGGGACGTTGGAGAAGCTATGCTTCAGGATAAAGAAGTCAATTTGATATCCATCACCGGTTCTACTCGTGTTGGTCGTCATGCAAATGAAGTTATTGCCCGCAGATTTGGAAAGGTTATTTGCGAACTCGGTGGTAATAATGCTATTATCGTATCAGAAAGTGCCAACCTTAAGCTTGCCATACCCGGTATCGTTTTCGGTGCCGTTGGAACGACCGGTCAACGCTGTACTACCACACGCCGGATCATTGTTCATGAAAGCGTTTATGAAACAGTAAAAAAATCTTTGATCAAAGCATATAAATCCATAAAGATCGGTGATCCGATGGATGAAGCAAACCATGTAGGTCCCCTCATTGATAAATCTGCCGTAAAACTCTACGAGAATGCAATTGCTCAGGTTAAAAAACAGGGCGGTAAAATCATCTACGGTGATAAGATACTCAGCGGAAAAGGTTATGAATCAGGCAATTATGTCGTACCTACCATTGCCGAGGTCACCAATGATATGCCGATAGTACAGGAAGAGACTTTTGCTCCGGTTCTTTATCTCATTAAGTATTCCGGTGATGTAGAAAATGCCATTCATATCCAAAATGATGTTGTTCAGGGCCTCTCATCAGCAATTTTTACTCAAGATTTACGGGAATCAGAGCTTTTCCTTTCTTGCCGCGGTTCAGATTGTGGTATTGCCAATATAAATATCGGGACTTCAGGTGCCGAGATCGGTGGTGCTTTCGGTGGAGAAAAAGAGACAGGCGGCGGACGCGAATCCGGTTCGGATGCATGGAAAGGTTATATGCGCCGTCAAACAAATACTATCAATTACGGTAAAGAATTGCCATTGGCACAAGGAATAAAATTTAATCTTTAAAATTAACCCAGTGAACTTATTTCACTTAAGAAAGGAAATATATGGTAAAAGCGACTGAAGTTAAAAAGACCTTATCAAAACACATGCTAACTGACGGTTTTGATGTTATTGTTGACCTCGATAAATCACACGGTTCCTGGCTTGTGGACAAACGTAACGGCGACGAATATCTTGATTTTTTCTCAATGTTTGCTTCACTTTCGATCGGATTCAATCATCCATATTTGATATCCAAAAAAGATGAATTTGCCCGAATTGCTGTTAATAAACCAACCAATTCAGATATTTACTCAGAAGAAATGGCCTCTTTCCTTGATACTTTTTCACGCGTTGGCATTCCCGATTACCTTCCCCATGCTTTTTTTGTTTCAGGTGGTGGACTGGCAGTCGAAAATGCATTAAAAGCAGCATTTGACTGGAAAGTTCGCAAAAATTTTGAAAAAGGTGAAACTGATGTTGTTGGATTAAAAGTCCTTCATTTCAAACAAGCTTTCCATGGTCGTACAGGATATACTCTATCATTGACCAATACATCTGATCCCAGAAAAACCCAGTATTTTCCAATTTTTGACTGGCCACGGGCAACTAATCCAAAATTGACCTTCCCTCTTGAAGAAAATAAAGAAGCCAATGAAGCTCTCGAGGCTAAAGCTATAGCCGAGATCAAAGATATGGTCGCTAAAGATGGTAAAGATATAGCTTGTATCATTATTGAACCTATCCAAGGCGAAGGCGGTGATAATCATTTCTCAAAAACGTTCTTCAAAACGCTTCGTGATATTTGTGATGATAATGAAATCCTTTTGGTCTTCGATGAAGTTCAAAGTGGTGTTGGTCTGACAGGTAAATTCTGGGCACATCAAAACTACGATGTTAAACCTGACATTATCAGCTTTGGTAAAAAAACTCAGGTCTGTGGTATCCTTGCCGGACCTCGTTTGGATGAAGTCAAAGATAATGTGTTTGTTGAATCATCTCGTATCAACTCCACTTGGGGTGGAAACTTAGTTGACATGATGCGTTTCAAATATACACTGGAAGTAATTGAAAAAGAAAATCTAGTTGAAAACGCCTCCAAGATGGGTAAAGTCCTTCTTGCCGAATTGAAGAAGATCAAAGAAGAATACCCGGAATTGATTTCTAATGTTCGCGGTGAAGGCCTCATGTGTGCCTTTGATCTGCCTACCGGCGAACAGCGTGATACTTTCCTTGGAAAAATGTGGGATAATAAGGTC
>CAYPTO010000172.1:1315-3842 GCA_964413625.1 uncultured bacterium | reverse complement strand
GACACCTGGTGTTATGATAGCTATTGAAGATACATCAGAAGCTTCAACTGTATACATACCGTTCAGCGACTCGCATCCTGAAGATGCCGGTTTTGTACTTGAAGATTTTGAAACAGGCATCGGCCTATTCAAAGCTTTAACGTACTCAGGTTCTACGAAAGGTATCTTATCTACATCAACCTTTGCTGTCAGTGAAGAAGAAGCTTATGAAGGCAGCAAATCAGGTAAAATGAATATTCTTGATGATACTGCTGTTGATGGCGGTTGGTTCGTACGTATACCGTATGACTATCCTTCATATAACACGGTAGTTAAATCAAATTCAGTCTTGATGTTCCTGATCAAGGGAACTGCAGCTGATGTGAAAATTACAATGACCATCAAAGATTCCGGTTATGAACGCGCAATGTGGAAAAACGTAACATTGTGTGAAAATGACTGGCAAGTAGTCGCTTTTGATCTGGCTAATGATCCTGTCGAAGGCTGGATCACCGGTGATAATGTGATCACTGGCGAAACCGTCAAGATCGCTGATGTTCATATTTCATGTGACGCTGATAAAGATGCCGTTCTTTACATCGACGGCTTCACAGAACGTCAGGTTCTTTCACCTGTTAACATTACGCTTAGTGTCATGATGGACGAATGGCTGCGCCAGGGCAAGTTCAACCTTGCAATGGATTATGTTGATGTTGCCGGTACGTTCAACGGATGGGATGGTTCTTCAACCATCGCGTCTGACTTTGATGGTGATACCACCTATTCAGTCACCGTTCCGTTGATGCCTTTCTCAACACAAAACTTCAAGTTCCGTATCAACGGTTCTTGGAATGATGCAACTGCTGAATTCCCGTACGGTGCACCTGCACGCGAACTCGTTGTTCCTGCAACTGCTAAAGAATTTACCTATTGGTACAATAACGATACACTCGTTGTTGCCGCCGAGGGTATTCCGACGGAATTCGCTCTGCATCAAAACTATCCGAACCCCTTCAACCCGACAACGACGATCAATTTCGATCTTCCGTCAATCACGGATGTATCATTGGTTATCTACGATATTACCGGACGCAAGGTACGCACCTTGGTTAACAACAGTAATATTGAAGCCGGTTATAAGAAGATCGTTTGGAACGGTCGTGATGATTTTGGTAACGGCGTAGCAACCGGTATGTATATTTACCGATTGGTAGCCGGTGATTATGTTGATGTCAAGAAGATGACCTTCCTGAAATAAACAAATCAACCAAATTATAATAAAAGAAAGGCTGTCATTTGACAGCCTTTCTTTTTTGTATTGAAATAACTTGAGTCAAGTTTATATTATACACGCAAATCGTCATTGTTATCATGATTTTCAATAATATTAGAACAATTTGTTACCCTTATTTTATTACTGAAAATATTAACGTAAGAGATTTCCATAATTTAATGAAATCTACGGTTTTTATCAGTGACCTACATCACATTTACAGAGAGATCCTGAAACAAGTTCAGGATGACGGTGGTGTTCTAAAACAGAATGACGATAATATTAAATCTGAATCATGAATAAATTCTTCCCGACCTTCGCTCTATTGAGCTTACATCTACGCCTCATCCTACGCCAAGGCTACTGATGACAGAAAGGCTACGATGCACAGGTCGGTGGGCAGGCGACTCTGTTTACTCTCCGCCCCGATTTTTCGGGGTGACGAAGGAGAGCTCAGCATGACAGTTTTCCTTTCACCTCTTCAACTTTATAGGGCACAAAAGAAAAGGGCTCAACATGTTGAGCCCCTATTTTATATTTTTGTCTTTATAGGGAACAGGCATCAATCTACGCTCTATGAGCTACGCCTGACAGGTGCCTGCCCCCTACATTGTTTCTTTAATTATTTACAATCCGGTTTATACTGCCTGCCCTCCATAGCATTAGCGAAGGAGGGTGATCCTGTCTATTAACATCCTGTTATTTACTTGTATAAAACGTACTCGCCACGATCTCCATTTGTCTAAGGAAAACCGCTTTGCTTTGTCCCGGGGCAAATACCATGCAGTCGATAAGATAGGTCCTGTTTGTGACACCGTCATAAAAATAGAACATACTAAATGGACCGCCCATTAACTTGGTGGGATGTCCCCATAACCCGCGAATATTATTTACAAAAACACCATTCCAATCTACCGTACGATAGCGAGCATAGGATTTTTCAATATAGATCTTATCCATGAGATTCTGCATTAACCAGTATTTCATACGAAGAGCCCAATCTTCATCAACGACCTTATTAAAGCCCCCATCCATCCAATAAACAATGATATTACGCTGAGGACGTGCAACGCCAAGTTGCAAAATATGCCGGGCTGAATCAATTTCGATTATCTCATAATCATAGGGTAAACGAAATGAAAAACCGAATTCATTAAAGATCTCTTCAGATAATTCTTTTTCTTCAGCCGTATTATAGATCTGCTCAAATTGACCGTTTAAAAATCCCGTATTGATAGCTTGATAGACCTGTGATCCATTTTCGTTGATATATTC
>CAYPTO010000172.1:0-1305 GCA_964413625.1 uncultured bacterium | reverse complement strand
ATAGGTCTGACGATCGGCATATTTATTATATTCATAAAAAAAGACCCGCTCCCCCGCCTGAACTTGATCACGAATATTTTCACTGATACTGTTTTTTATGAAAGTTGATATTTCATCCTTTCCATCCATAGTTGCGATCAAAAGGATAAGCTTGTCATCACGAAATTCTTTATAATTTTCCAATTCAAAACGGGAGAAATAGAATTGCTGTTCTATTTGAGGAGTTCGGATCTCAAACTCAACCTTTTTGGAGAGATCTTCCGAAATAAAATCCCAGGTTGCATCATTGACCAGTGTTTTTATTGCGATGGGACTCCCACCGGCCAGCGGTTTGTAATCACCACATGAAAAAAGCAATAAAGCAATAGATAAAACAATTAGGATCTTTTTCATATTATTCCTCCGACTTTTCTGCTTGCTTCTGAATCGTTTCCAGCTTTTCTTGTGTTTTTGCCAGAATATCCTGACAATAAGCGCTGAGTTCGGAACCCCGTTCATAGAGTTCAAGAATCTCTTCGAGAGGAGTTTCCTGATCCTCAATTTTCTTTACAATAGATTCCAGCTCTTTCATAGCTTCTTCAAAACTTCGTTCTTTATTCATGATCTGATCCTTTATTTTCTGTATTTTTTATAATTGCATCTGTAGCACCATCATGGAAAGTGATGTTTACACGGTCCTCCGGTGACAAGGCTTTTACGGAGCGAATAAGTTTATCGTTCCGGTCTTTAATTAACGTATATCCCTTTTTCAATACATTTTCAGGTGAATAAGCAAATAATGTACTCCTTAATCCTGAAAAACGGGATAAATTAAGTTGAATATGGTTATTTAAGCCTTTCTTAGCCTGAGATAGAAGTGATATAATATTATAATTCATATTTTGTATTTTTTCAGAAAGCTGCCTGGATGACAGATAGCGTTGTAAATTCTTTAAACGATCATGTTGTCTGTTCAAACTTCGGGTCATGGTATTTGAAAGTGTGTAATTCATTTGATTCAAAGTAATACGAACCTCGCGCCAAGGGGCACAGATCTTTTCAGCTGCATTAGTGGGTGTAGATGCACGATAATCAGAAACCAGATCTACGATCGTTGTATCGGTTTCATGTCCGATACCCGTGATAAGAGGTAGAGGGTAATCAGCAATATATCTAGCCAGATTTTCATCGTTAAATTCCCAAAGGTCCTCTATAGAGCCTCCACCTCGAGCACATATAACTACATCGGGCCAAACAGCTTTAAGTCCTTCAAGGGCATCTATAACTGTTTTGGCGGCTCCTTTGCCTTGCACGCGCGCCGGTGAA
>CAYPTO010000171.1:0-3844 GCA_964413625.1 uncultured bacterium | reverse complement strand
ACATATAAGGGCATATCTTCTCCCGAGGGACTCTTTCTTGGCAATGGAAGCGATGAAGTCATAGATCTGATCCTAAGAGCTTTTTGTGAACCGCGTGAAGACAGTATGATGCTTTTACCTCCCACTTATGGTATGTATAGCGTCTGTGCCAATATTAATGATATTAATATAGTAGAGGTTGAACTTAATATTGATTTTTCTCTGAATGTTGAGAAGATCATTGATACGGCAAACAAAGAAAAAGTTAAAGTTATCTTTATTTGCTCATCGAATAATCCCAGCGCCAACGTTTATGCGGAAGAAGATATTGAAGCTATTCTAAATGGTGTTAACTCTTTGGTTATTGTGGATGAGGCTTATATTGATTTTTCTGATATTCCTTCCTGGGTAAAGCGCAAGGATGAATTTAATAATCTCATCGTTTTACAGACATTCTCAAAAGCATGGGGTATGGCAGGGATAAGACTTGGTATGGCTTTTGCGGATCCTGAGGTCGTTCAAGTGCTGAATAAGATCAAATACCCCTACAATCTTAATGATGTAACTGCGAATATTGTCCTTAAAACACTGGTAGATCCGACAAAAAAGGAAGATATGGTAGCGAAAATAAAGAAAGAGCGCAGTTTTTTAATGAATGCTTTTTCAAATATGGCATTGGTGAGGGAAGTAATTCTTTCTCAAGCTAATTTCTTTTTGGCACGATTTGACAATCCAAATGATGTTTACACTTATCTAAGAGAAGAGGGAATTATTGTTCGCAATCGTTCCAATCAATTGCATTGTGAAGGTTGTCTGAGAATTACAGTAGGGACGCACGAAGAGAATGAGATACTCTGCGAAGCTTTACAAGCTTATACCAAAAGGAAGAGAGCATGAAACGAGTATTGTTCATAGATCGTGACGGTACGATCATATCCGAGACTTCTGATGAAACCATTGATACTTTAGATAAACTTCAGTTGTTACCCGGTGTAATAAACGCATTAAGTGATATTATTAAATACACTGATTATGAGTTGGTTATGGTAAGTAACCAAGATGGCTTGGGTCGTCCGGATTTTCCTGAAGAACGTTTTTGGGGTCCACATAATTTCTTGATGGATCTTTTAAAAAATGAAGGAATCTTCTTCTCTAAGGTATTGATCGATACCCATTATGAAGACGAAAATTCTCCAATGAGAAAACCGAACACAGGGATGTTGACACAGTACATGAATGCGGATTACGATTTGGGTGGTTCTTATGTGATCGGCGATCGTGATTCCGATATGCAGCTGGCGAAAAATTTGCATTCCAAAGCTATATTTATTGGTAAAGAGAATAATGATGCCGTTCTTTCTACAATATCTTGGTCCGAAATTCGTGATTATCTTGTAAAGCCTCAACGAATTGCTACTGTTCGACGCAAAACAAATGAAACGGATATTTCTGTTAAAGTTGATTTGGATGGCAGCGGCGTTTATAGGATTTCAACCGGGATTGGCTTTTTTGATCACATGTTGGAGCTGTTTAGCAAGCATTCGGGGATAGATTGCGAAATAAAAGTAAACGGTGATCTTGACGTTGATAAACACCACAGTATAGAAGATACGGGACTTGCCTTGGGTGAGGCTTTATTAAAAGCTCTTGGAAACAAACGCGGTATTGAACGATATGGCTTTTTACTGCCGATGGACGAAGCGAAGGCGGAAGTTGCCTTAGATCTTTCCGGAAGACCCTATTCTAAATGGAATGTCCCTCTAAAACGTGAATATATCGGTGAAATGCCCACGGAAATGTTTGAACATTTTTTTCGTTCATTTTCTGATGGGTTACGATGCAATTTACATGTATCCGCCAGTGGTGATAATGAACATCACCTTATTGAAAGTATTTTTAAAGCTTTGGCTCGTTCCATGAAACAAGCATGCATGATAACTTCCAATGCCTTGCCTTCGACCAAAGGAGTGCTTTGATGAACATTGCGGTTATTAAATATAATGCCGGCAATATCCGTTCGGTACAAATAGCATTGGATAGACTGGGTGTTTCATCTGTCGTAACGGATGATATACATATCATTCGCTCGGCCGAAAAAGTCATATTCCCGGGTGTCGGAGAGGCATCATCGGCCATGGCATACTTAAAAGAACGAAAATTAGATAAATTGATCCTTTCATTAAAACAACCCGTACTGGGAATTTGTCTGGGACTTCAGCTTATGTGCTCTTATACCGAAGAGGGTAATACATCTTGTCTGTGTATCTTTGAAAACCGCATAGCTCATTTTCCTGAAAAGGACAAAGTTCCTCATATGGGCTGGAATTCTATTTTTAACCTTAAAGGACCTTTGTTTAAAGATATTAAAGAAAATTCACATGTATATTTTGTGCACAGTTATGCAGCAGAACCCGGTGAGTCTCAAATTGCCGGAACAGATTATATTATACCCTTTGCATCTGCTTTACAGAAAGATAATTTTTATGCGACACAGTTCCATCCTGAAAAAAGCGGGGATGTCGGTCAGCATATATTAAAGAATTTTATTGAGTTATAAATGATCAAAATCATACCAGCCATAGACATTATTGACGGGAAATGCGTCCGCTTGACGCGTGGTGATTATCAGACCAAGAAAATTTATGAGACTGATCCTATGAGTGTAGCTCAACGTTATGTCGATGCGGGTATAAAAAGGTTACATGTTGTCGATCTGGACGGGGCAAAAGCCAGACAATTGATCAATGATGAAGCAATAAAAGCGATTTGCTCCGTTAAAGGACTCGATGTGGATCTTGGTGGTGGTATTCAATCCGATCGAGATATCAGCAAGGCCTTTTCTTTAGGGGTAAAGCAGATCACAGCCGGCAGTATTGCCGCTTGGGAACCTGCAAGAGTCATTAAATGGTTAAGCGAATACGGTCCCGGAAAGATCATACTTGGAGCTGATTTTAAACATGGCAAGATTGCAACCTCCGGTTGGCAGCAGTCAACAGGCTTTGACTTAATGACCTATCTGGACGATTATATCAGTCGCGGTATTAAAACGGTGATCTCTACGGATATTTCGAAGGATGGTATGCTGGAAGGTTCAGCTGAAAAGGTCTATTCAGCTATCAAAGAACGTTATCCAAATTTGGAATTGATAGCCAGCGGCGGCGTTTCCTGCATGGATGATATTATGAAATTGAATGAATTGAATATTGATGGCGTGATCGTGGGAAAAGCGATCTATGAAGATCGAATCGGCTTGAACGAGATCAGGGAGTTTATCGAATCATGTTAACAAAGCGTATTATACCTTGTCTGGACATTAAAGACGGGCAAACTGTAAAAGGTGTTAAATTCAAACAGATCCGTCAGGCGGGAGATCCGGTCGAATTGGCCGGACTTTATGCCCGATCAGGTGCCGACGAACTTACTTTTCTGGATATTACCGCTACCATTGAAGACCGACGAACCTTTGCAGAATTGGTACAAAAAATAGCTCATAATATCAATATTCCCTTTACCGTTGGCGGCGGAATTAAGAATGAGGATGATGTTGCAAGATTGCTGGATGCCGGTGCGGACAAGATAACTGTTAATTCCGCTGTTGTGAGAAAACCGGATCTCATAGACAAATTAGCCGGTCGTTTTGGCTCGCAATGTGTTGTCCTGGCTGTTGACTGTAAACAATATGACACTGAGTCCAGAGTGTATTTGGATGGTGGTCGTACACCTACGGATTATGAAACACTTTCATGGGTAAAAGAAGCCGTTGATAGGGGAGCAGGGGAGATACTTCTGACATCGATGGATCATGATGGAACAAAAGATGGATTTGCTTTGGATATCACCAAAGCGGTATCCCTAAGCGTCCCCG
>CAYPTO010000170.1:0-3858 GCA_964413625.1 uncultured bacterium | reverse complement strand
CCAGTTACGAGTAAATGGCATTATACTCACAAAAAATTACGTGGTGCTTACAATAGTTTAAAGACCCATACACCTTATCTTTTTACCTGTCAAAATTTCCCTGAATTAAAGATTCCTGACACAACAAATTCATTGGATGGATCCTTTACGAATTTGGAATCAAAACTAAGAAATCATCAAGGGATTAAAGATCATATGAAAATCATGTTAACTGACCATTTTTGGGCAAAATAGCCTCACAAATTTACCATTAGGCCTAATATGAGCAATTTGATATATCTGTCAGCTTACGTCAAGACTACGGTCGGGATGACAAAATTATTCTATCGTTTTACGTATATATAAGCAAACGCCCGGTTCTACAATTGAGAACAAGGCGTTACTATACATTTGAAAAACACTTTTAGCCAGAAGCCCTTTCTTCGTCACCCCGAAGCTTCGGGCGGAGGGCAGGCAGAGGTCGGAAGCCGGAAGTCAAAAGCAAGAATTACTTCGTACCTTCCTACGCTTGTACTCACGTACTCTCTTTATTTAACCAATTCCATTCCGCGTTTGAAAGCATCTTCATTTAATTTATGAAAAGCTTTATTTTTAATGATAAGAGGTAAAGCCTGATAAACGTAAGACTCTGATAAAAATCCGCGGAGTTTTGCATAAGCACCCAGCATGACCATGTTGGCAGCTTTTGTGGAACCGAGTTTATCGGCTTCGCTTGTTGCAGGAATACCGATGACAGTAAGGTCATCACGTGTTGGCGCTTCATCGATCAATCCACTATCGTAAAGAATAATACCACCGGTCTGGACGTCACCTACAAATTTTTGCAAGGAAGGTTTGTTCATTGCAATCAATACGGTGGGGTTGTCGATCATGGGAGAGCTGATTCGTTTATCAGAAACTTTTACACTGCAGTTTGCTGTACCGCCACGCATTTCGGGTCCGTAACTCGGTAACCAGCTGACCTTATAATTATGCCCCATGGCAATATTGGCAAGTGCATAACCAAGACTCAGTACGCCCTGTCCTCCAAATCCGGCAATTTTGATCTCATCGTCTATTTCTTTGATCTCGGGGAGCCTAACGCCTTCGATCTTATCAGCTAGACTCTTTATATCAAGAATTTCATGATATTCTTCAAAATGTGGATCGGGATGGAAGGTTATGACCGGATCTCGGTTCTCGGAATCATCTTTTTTTACTCCGGGTACAAAATATTTCGAAAGTACATCAGTAATCCATTTTTTGGAATCCACAGATGACATTTTCCAGCCGGTTGGGCAAGCTGAAAGAACTTCTACAAAAGAGAAACCTTTCTTATCTATTTGAATCTTTAATGCCTTACGAACGGCTTTTCGGGCGCGAGCAATATTTTTAGCGTCTGTTAACATTACACGTTCAACATAAACTGGCGCTTCAAGAGTAGCAATGATCTCAGACATGCGAAGCGGATAACCCTCATTCTGCATGGTACGTCCGCGAGGAGTTGTTGTGCTTTTTTGGCCGATCAATGTTGTAGGCGCCATTTGTCCGCCTGTCATGCCATAAATAGCATTATTGACGAAGAAAACAGTCATCTGTTCACCGCGGTTTGCTGCTTGCAGGATCTCGTTTGCCCCGATGGCGGCCAAATCACCATCCCCTTGATAGGAGATCATAATAGAATCCGGATTCGCGCGTTTATAACCGGTAGCGACTGCGGGTGCCCGGCCATGAGATGCTTGAATATTTCCAACATCAAAATAATAATAAGCAAAAACCGAACAGCCGACAGGTGAGATCAAAATTGTTCTATCCTGAATGTTAAAATCATTGATAGCTTCCGCTATCAGTTTATGTAAAATACCATGTCCGCAACCCGGGCAATAATGTGTGCTTTGGAGCTGCGATCCGCCCTTAAGGACAAATTCATCATAAAAGCTTGCAGGTTTTTGTAATACGGTTGTTTTCATACCTAGCCTCTATATACTTTCTTTGAATTTTTTAACGATTTCTTTTACAGTTGGGACATTTCCACCCATGCGGGTATGCAAGTTAACAGACTTGCGTCCGTTTACAGCCAAGCGTACATCATCCACCATTTGTCCGGAACTAAGTTCAGAAACAAAAAGAGATTTCACATTCTTATTCTCAGCAAGAGCCTCAAGTTGAGGTGTTGGAAAAGGGAAAAGTGTAATGGGACGGAACAAACCGGCTTTTATACCTTCAGCCCGTAATTGTTCTATTACACCATGTAAAACCCGGGAAACAATGCCATAACCTACGAGAATATATTCTGCATCCTCACACTGAATAGCTTCATAACGGATTTCGTTTTCTGCGACTTTTTTATATTTGGCCTGTAATGCCAGATTGTGTTCTTCCAGGCGATCCGGCTCCAATTCAATAGAGCAAATTAAATTATGAGTATCTGCTGTACCTTTTAACGCCCAAGGCCGCTCGGGGATGCTTTGTACCGGCTCAGGGAACTCAACCGGTTCCATCATTTGGCCAATAATACCATCAGCAAGGACAACAGCAGGATTTCGATACTTGTCTGATAATTCAAATGCCAGCATAGTCAAGTCACACATTTCCTGAGCAGAGTTGGGAGCCAAGGTGATCAAACTATAATTCCCATGACCACCACCTTTAACAATTTGATTGTAATCAGCCTGTTCGGGTGCGATATTTCCCAACCCGGGACCACCACGCATGATATCAATGATCACGCAGGGTAATTCAGCACCGGCTATATATGAAATTCCTTCCATTTTTAAGCTTATACCGGGACTGGAACTGGCGGTCATACAGCGGCTAGTTGAACTTGCAGCGCCGTAAACCATATTAATTGCTCCTAATTCACTTTCTGCCTGAAGAAAAGTACCGCCTAACAATGGAAAATAGTAAGCTGCTGTTTCGGCGATCTCGCTGGCCGGGGTGATGGGATACCCAAAGAAATTTTTACAACCGGCAAGAAGCGCACCACGGACGACAGCTTCATTACCTTTTATAAGAACCTTCGACATATAAACCTCAACTATTAATAGGTTTTAAACATTCAATACAGATTTTCTTTTCGGGATCTTGAAATCCCGGAAGCAATTTCACTGTATTTTTACAATGGGGACAATATCCATCTTCAAGTCCCTCGATATTTCGTACCACAGTAATTGCCCGGGGTTCTGGGCAAGTATAAAAACAGGTTCCGCATCCGGTACATCCTTCACCTTTATAATGAGAAGGACGATATCCCATTGAATTTAACCCATCGGCAAAATCCAATACATTCACCGGGCAAGCATCAATACAAAGACCGCAGCCTTTGCAATCGTCAACCTGTATTAATACACGATTAATGACTGCCATATTTTCTCCTTAAAAACAGATCGCGCATTAGCACGAATTTTCACCTAATTTGACTACTCAATTCTGTACTCAATGTACGAAAAAGAAATTTGACAAAAAAGGAAATTTGCAGATAAAACCTAATTATAATGCAATTTTACAAGCATAAACGAAGCCTGATATTGTTCGAATAACGGAAGGTTGTTTTGGTTTAGCGATTGATAAAAATTAAAAAATATCGTTAAAAAACGAAGAATCGTAAGAGGCCACTAATGAAAAGTAGCCGATAACTGGCAACTGGTTAATCTGAGAATGAATTAAAACTTCTTATTTTTTAAAAATTTTATCAAACCATATAATAGTTTCTGAATATGATATAATTCGTTCAATATTTCCTATATTCAAATAGTAAGTGCAATTTTGTGTTTTTCAAAAATACTTCATTGAGAGTTAAAAAGCCAAGTGCTTTTCCAGATCGATTATTAAGCTTTTTCATTGCTGTAATTAACTCCTCATCTGTAATTGTTCTAAAAT
>CAYPTO010000169.1:0-3894 GCA_964413625.1 uncultured bacterium | reverse complement strand
TAATTGCTCCCTTATCCATTTTGCTGGCAAAAGAATTAAGAATTACGCCTATCCCCTTCCTGCTTGCACAGATCTTTGCATCAAATATCGGCGGTACGGCCACCTTGATCGGTGACCCTCCAAATATTATGATCGGTAGTGCTGCAGGTTTATCATTTATGGATTTCATCATTAATGTAGCTCCACTTATCCTGATCGAAATGTCCATTATAGCTCTATTACTATTCTTAATCTTTAGAAATAAAATGAAAGTATCCAATCAGGACCAAGCCAGAATCATGGCGTTGGACGAAAGAAAACTCATAAAGAACCCAAAATTATTAAAGAAATCACTTTTTGTAATGGGTGGTGTTATTATTGGATTTGTCATTCATGGGTTCGTAGATCTTGAAGCCGCAACTATCGCACTTTCAGGTGCATCTCTCCTCATTCTCATGGGAGGAATCGATCCGGATGAGATCTTTAAAAAGGTCGAATGGAGTAGTATTTTCTTCTTCATCGGATTATTCATCATGGTAGGCGGATTGGTTGAAACCGGACTCATAGGGCTCTTAAGTAATAAAATGCTGACTATTACTAATGGAGATATCTTTAAAACCGCAAAGGTCATGATCTGGTTTAGCGGTATTTTCTCGGCTATCATAGATAACATCCCTTTTGTTGCAACCATGATCCCTATGATCCAGGATATGGGAACTCAATTGAGTACACAAGATATTACACCGGTATGGTGGGCATTGTCACTTGGATCCTGTCTGGGCGGGAACGGAACTCTTATTGGTGCTTCGGCAAATATTATTGTAGTGAGTATGGCTAAAAAAGCGGGGCACGAGATTAGTTTTCTTTCTTTTCTAAAATATAGTATTCCTGTTTTTGTGATTACGATCACGATCGCATATTTTTATTTGGTCATAAGATATTTCTAAACCCGGAGGTAAGAAATGCGTCATTTTCTTTTAATTCTATTTGTCATCTTTAGCTTAGCAAGCTGCATAAATAATGATGAGACCGAAGTAGAAATTACCGTGGATGCACAACTGGCATATGATCTTCTGAATAATTCATCAGATACCTTAAATATTGCAGATAGAAATTATATTCTTGAAGCGTTTATGTGGCGAGATTTTATGCCCGGTGATAATGATGATCACAGCTTGACATCCGTTAATCATCTGGTTGCCCTGGATTCTCTCTTAATGCCCTCATATTTAGACCTAACCAAGCAATATGTCATCTTAAATGATTCAATCTGGATCACCGACTATACTGACCAGCGAGATAATTTATATGACTATAAATTGTCTCGCGTTTCAAGAGAAGGCCCCGAATGGGGGATAAACAAAAGCGTTTCGGTCGTCGCTGAAGTAACTAATACAACAGCCGATAGCATTTATTATATAAAAGTTGAAAATGTTGTGATCTCTGCAACATATTAAGCATCTTATTACACTTTCATTTCCAGCTATAACACCATAAAGGATTATTTATTTTGAAAAAACCACTTACTTTCATTACTCTATTTATTTTACTATCCCTATCCTATGCTCAAACCGTTTCTGAACTTGTGAGCGCGGCACAAAATCAAGCTGAACAGTGGAATTTCAAAGAAGCCGTTGAACTTTTTGACAAAGCAATAGAATTAGATTCTACAAATGCCGAAATATATTACCTCAGCGCAATCGCAAAAAGCGATAACGGTCAAAAAGAAGATGCGATCGCTGACTTTACAAAAGCAATAAAATTAGGTATTCAAAAAGAAGATATTTATTTTAGTCGGGCTCTCAACTACGAATACATCCAAGAATACGATAAAGCAATAAATGATTTAACACGATTTCTATTATCAGAACCTGAATATCAAAGTGCCTATTATGTAAGAGCTATGTGCAATTACCAATTAAATAAATACGATGCTGCCATTTCGGATTTCTCAATGGCAATAAAATTAGGACCCGATGAACAGGATATATCCCAAACATATTATTTCAGAGCTTTTGCTTATTCTGATAACGGGGATTATAAAAAAGCAATACTGGATCTGGAAAAAGCTCAGGAACTCGCTCCCGATGATAGTAGAATTATTTACCGCATACTTAGAGTAAAATCGAAATCCGGAAATTATACTGAAGTTATTGCCGAATCCACACGCCTGATAAATGAAAATAAACAAGATATTGAGGCTCTTGGAATTCGAAGCGAAGCATATTTGGCACAAGGCGACTATTCACTGGCAATAAAAGATCTAAATGCTGCTGTTAAACTATATCCACATGCTGAAGTTTACTACCTGCGTGGGAAAGCCTATCAGCAAATGGGCAATGACAAGAAAGCACTAAAAGATTACAAAAAAACGTTGAAATTAGAACCTGACTTTAGAGATTGTCAGGATCTTATAAATAATATTTAGCATATAAGCTATCTCTAAGAGATTTATAAATTGGAAATATTTGAAATAACATGACAACTTTATAGGAAAATTGATATAGTAATTATCAAGGAGTATTGTATTAAATGTACATCAAAGCTCTCTTTATGCATATACCCAAGACCGGTGGAATTTCACTTTATAAAGCCATTAAACATCCACGAGTGAGGATTAAAGGCCATTTTATTCAAAACCCTTTTTATTTATATCTAAAAGACTCCTTGAAATTCTATCCGGAAAAGCCCTTTGTATTTTCCTTTGTAAGAAATCCTTGGGATCGTCTGGTTTCGGCCTTTTTCTATTTAGATCAGGGGGGCATGAACGGTAGCGATCGTAGGGATATGAGAAAATATATCAAACAATATAAAGGTGATTTTAAGATATTCGTCAGAGAAGCCATTGCGGAGGGCAATGCCTTGGAGCAACTACATTTCAAACCTCAGTACGAATGGATTTGCGATGATGACGATAGATTGTTGACTGACTATACCGGCCGTTTTGAAACCCTCCAGGAAGATCTACAGATCATATCGGAGAAAACCGGTATTCCATTCCAAACACTTAAGCACCAAAATAAGTCAAAGCATAAACCATACCGAGAATACTATTGTGATGAAATGCGCAAAATAGTTGAGAAAGCTTATGCAAAAGATATTGAACTCTTTAATTATAATTTTTGAACCAAAATAACAAAAATAATAATAATGAAAATACAATTACAATCCATTATAACATGCCCCATATGCGGACATTCTCAAGAAGAAACAATGCCAACAGATACCTGCCAGTTTTTCTATGAATGTAGCAATTGTAAAACCCTTCTAAAGCCTAAAGAAGGTGATTGCTGCGTTTATTGTTCATATGGCACAGTTCCTTGTCCATCTATTCAAGAAAATAAAAGTTACAACAATAGTTGCTGTAAGTAATTTTTTTCAACCACTAATTTTTACCTTTAATTAGATCGTGAATATCAAAAATTCGTGCATTTGAATTTACTTCAAATTTCCCTGTTCATTATTCGAATGTTCAATATTCAAGGAGGTATATGGTGTTATTGTGGGGGTTGTGGCGGTGTTATTGTAGAATATTTAATCAGTTCATTAATTACGGAATCCCAAAATAAAAGTTCAGCATTACAAGCCTTGAGTTATCCATCACTCATAATCCATCACTCATAATTCTTATCAATCCCCGTACTTTTTTACTTCTTCATTATTCAAATATTTTCTATTCCGATCAAATTCGGGCTCATGTTTTTCCAGCTCATCAGCCATCTTTTCACGGAGAGTATCAGAGAATTTACGGCGCTCTTCAATATTGCTGTCATCATAGTTCGGAATAATGGGATTCATGATATACATTTCCAGATTGACACGCCAAAAGGTCATAAATTGAATAATATGGGAAAAGAAAGGTGCGCTATATCCTTTATCTGTCAATGCCCAGGTAATATCACAGCGTTTATTCTT
>CAYPTO010000168.1:0-3902 GCA_964413625.1 uncultured bacterium | reverse complement strand
GCTTAGCGGCTTCATAATTTGCACCATCAACTTCTCTTTGAGCATCTTTGACCTGATTGATTAGATCGCGCAATTCATTAAATTTATCGCGATAGCTTTGTTCGGAAGGGCTGAATTCTATAGCTTTTCTTACAAGAGCCTGCGCTTCGCTGAGATTACCGTACATTAGTTCAATATTATGAAAAGCATATAATGCGGGGGCAAATGAGGAGTCTTGTGCCAGCACTTCGTTAAGGAGTTGTTCTGCTGTAGCGGCATCAAAATTCTCTAACATTGTTCGGGCTTCTTCAACTTTTTGTAGAAGTGCTTCATTATCCGTATCTTGCGCAAGGGCAAACGAAAATAGACTGGTAATACAAAGTGTCAGAATCAAAACTTTCTTAAAGTTCATATAGCTTCCTTTCATATGAAGTGTTTTCATAACACCTATTTGAGTACCCAGGGCGGGACTTGAACCCGCACAACTTTGCAATTACATGGCCCTCAACCATGCGCGTCTGCCAATTCCGCCACCTGGGCTAAAACATGCAAATATATGCAGTTAAACTTTTAATTTCAAATCTTTATTTGTTTTCCGTTGGTTCAACCGGTGTTGTAGGTTGTTCAACCTCAATATTGCTCGGCATCGGAAGCCCGGAAGCTTGTGTTGCGACCTGTCTACCCGCCTGCTGTTGAACAACAGATGTATTTGCAGGTGTATTACGACGTATAACAGTAAGATTGATAGTCATGATCAATACGAAAAATGCAACTCCGGCCCATTGAGTGAACTTAGATAAAAAAGTAGCTGCTCCACGACCACCTAAAACGGAAGATCCGCCGGTCATGGCTGACATACCATCACCTTTTGAGGATTGCATTAACACAGATATGACCAGTAAAACAGATGTGATGATCAGTAAAATGACTAAAAAAGTGTACATTTTATATTCCTTTATGAATTAAGTTTATCGCCAGTTTCGATCATTTGAAAGAAATCGTCTACTTTAAGACTTGCACCGCCGATAAGCAGTCCATCAATATCATTCTCTGACAAAAGAGCATTGGCATTAGCCGGTTTAGCGCTTCCGCCGTAGAGGACGCGTAATTGATCCGCGGTTTCCATATTCGTGCGTTCTATAAGGATCGTACGGATGAAACGATGAACATCCTGGGCTTGTTCCGGACTGGCTGTGAGGCCTGTTCCGATTGCCCAAACGGGTTCGTATGCGATAACGGTTTTCAGAATTTCTTCATTTTTAAGATCAGCAAGAGCACCCAGAAGCTGTGTTTTTACAACATCCTCCATAATACCTGATTCTCGCTGTTCTTTGGTTTCACCGATACAAATGATCGGAGTTAAACCATGTTTTAAAGCTTGTTTTGTCTTTAAATTAACACCTTCGTCACTTTCATGAAAATATTGACGACGTTCCGAGTGTCCCAGTAATACATGTGAACATTTAGCATCTACAAGCATTTCCGCAGAAACGGCAGCTGTAAAAGCACCTCTGTCCTTATAGCACATATCCTGACCGGCAACATGAACGGGTGTATCACCTAAAATCGATACCATAGCCGGAATGGAAGTGAAAGGAGGACTTAAAAGAATGTCAACCCTATGGCCTTCCAATCCCTTGGCTTTGAATTCCATACAAAACGCTTCCGTCTGGCTGGCGGTTTGATTCATTTTCCAATTTCCCGCAATAAATAATTTGCGCATAATATTCCTTAAATAACGTTTATTTACAGTCGCAATCAGAGCGACACGGGTTTTTTACTTATCTCGGCAACCGCCGGCAGAGTCAATCCGGAAATCAATTCCAATGAAGCGCCGCCACCTGTTGAAACATGTGAGATTCGTTCTGAAAACCCAAGTTTTTTGACAGCCGCAGCAGAATCACCACCACCGACTAAGCTAATGGCGCCTTTGTCGGTTGCATCTGCAACGGCAGCGCAAACGGCTTCAGTTCCTTTTGCAAAGCTGGGCATTTCAAAAACACCCATAGGCCCATTCCATAGAACGGTTTTGCTGTTTGCAATGATCTCTGAAAACTGTTTGATGGTTCGCGGACCGATATCCAGTCCAATTTGATCAGTCGAAATTTCATCTACGTCAACAATGGTGGATAAAGCATCATTATTGAATTCACCTGCGGTGATGACATCGACAGGCAGAAGAAAGTTAACTTTGGAATTTTTAACGGTTTCCAAAATTTCTTTTGCCAGTTCAACTTTATCTTCTTCAAGCAAAGATTTGCCGATCTCATACCCCATGGCTTTGTAAAATGTAAAGATCATGCCGCCACCAACGATCAGATTATCTACCTTGTCCATCAGATGGCGAATGGTATCGATCTTGCCGCTGATCTTAGCACCGCCAAGAATTGCGGTGTAGGGACGAACAGGGTCTTCAAGTTTATCTTTTAAATAAATAAGTTCTTTTTCAAGCAAAAGGCCGGATACAACAGTGTCAAAATGCTTCGTAACACCCACTGTCGAGGCGTGTGCGCGGTGCGAGGTTCCGAAGGCATCATTTACATAGGCATCACCAAAGGAAGCGATCTTAGCTGCGAATTCAGGCTCGTTCTTTTTTTCTTGTTTGTAAAAGCGGAGATTTTCCAAGAGCAAAACCTCGCCGGGCTTCAGTGCTGCTGAAAGTTCTGCAGCTTCATCTCCTGCACAATCTGTTGCGAACTTGACATCTACGCCAAGAAGTTCACTGAGTCGTTTTTGTACCGGTTTTAATGAAAAAGCAGCCTCGTAACCTTCTCCTTTGGGGCGACCGAGATGGCTCATACAGATAACGGAACCGCCATCAGCCAATACTTTTTTTATGGTTGGCAGGGACGATACTATACGAAAATCATTCGTGATATTTCCATCTGCATCGACTGGTACATTAAAATCCACGCGGATCAAAACCCGCTTGTTTGAAAAGTTGACATCGTTTACTGTCAATCGTGACATAAATCCTCCACTTGCTATAGCTTGGAAATATAATACATATTTATAAAAAAAGAAGTTTTTTTTCGTGAGATGTAAAAAGTGAGATGTAAAAAGATGTTAAATTGACACTGGCGTAGGGGCGACCGGTCTGTCTGCTTTGCTATTAAGCGTAACAGGGAGTTGCCCGGGAAGCCGATCCCACGAATTTCGACCGGTAGGTAACCTTCAATGTTTCAACTTTTTCAACCTCTTCGACTCTTTGAATTTGCATTGTTTTTTCTGCAAATAATATATAGATTAGCGAGTATGTGAACAAGTATCTACCATAGATTTCAAGTAAGGGGTTATGAATGGAATTCAAACATCAAATGATTGGAAGCACTCTGCTTTACAAATACCACGATCCGGTTTTCAATGAAGTCGGCATTATAAACTATAAACGTAATCTGGCTATACTAATAGACAAATATCCCGTTGAAGACATTATTCTTGATGTGGAGAATACCAAGATTATCGATAACAATGGTCTTTCGGCCATTATGTTTGCGCGTCGGTTTGCGAAAGCAAATGGTCACAATTGTGTATTGGGAATGCCGCGGCCTAAATTGCTCAGTTTGTTGAAAACGGCAAAATTAACCAATTCTTTCAAGATCATTCAACACAAAGAAGAATATCAGACTTATTTGAAAACATTGGTCGAAAAAGCTGACAAGGAACGTACCGAACGTGAAGCCGAAAGAGCAAAAAGAGCAGAAGAGGCAAAGAAACTAAGAAGTCAGGACGCCCCTGAAGAAGCTCCTAAAGAATCGCCCAAAGAGGAAAAGAATACACATCAAGCTCAAAATGGAAAAGTGAATACTCCCAGAAAACCCAGGAAAAGGGTTATAAAGAAAAAAGAAGCATAAGAGGTGAGAAGGTAAGAGGGTGAGAAGGTGAGAGGGTGAGAAGGTGAGAGGGTGAGAAGGTGAGAGGGT
>CAYPTO010000167.1:0-3905 GCA_964413625.1 uncultured bacterium | reverse complement strand
TATATATACAGGTCTGATTTTTTGGAATATATTTTCTTCAGGTTTAAATGGCGCATCTACAGAGCTTTATATTGTTGACACAAATGCCACTTTAATTAGGCAATTAACAGACAATGGTAACGGTGATTGGAGTTCAACATGGTCTCCGGATGGTAGCCAAATAGCTTTTCATTCTCAAAGAAATCCAGCATTATTAAGTTCTCAAATATACATAATTGGTTTTGATGGAACAGGTGAATATCAGTTAACTAATTCTACTAATGGTGCATATTTGCCCGATTGGCATCCGCATGAAGATGTGATTTTATTCTTAGATTATGATAGCTCAGGTTTAGGTCATTTATCAACAATTGCAAAAGATGGAAATAATTATAGAACCCTAATGGATCATTACGGTGAAGAACGTGTTTTTAATGCAGTTTGGTCTCCATGTGGAGAATATATTGCAGTATCTTTAGTCGATAGTGTTTTTGGATGGGACAGGACTCTATATGTTGTTGAATTTGAATCTGGATTAGCGACAAAAATATCAAGCTCTGAACATGACGACTCAAACCCATCTTGGTCACCTGATGGAGAATGGGTGATTTATAATTCGCAAGTTGGCAGTTGTGGTTATTTAAAAATTGTGAGGAGAGATGGCTCAGACGAAATTGAATTGCCTGATGTCACACGATGTGGAGATTGTGCCGTTTTTTCGCCATTATTTAATCAATAGTTGCTTAAAGATATATTGTCTAACAAGCGGCTGCTACTGACCAGGCAACTCCGCCCTCCGGTCGGCAGATCGAGTAGCTTTCAGAACTCAGTGTTGACTAAAACGAGGTATTTACCGAGATTCTATAAATCACGGAAACGAAAAACAAATCAGGCGGCCGAGCCTAATTTTTGTCTGGCAGCAGAGAAGCAGAGCGTTAAAGTGTTAAATAATGAGTATTTCAGATATCCAACTGGCTCAGTGGAATTGCATTAAAAAAATTATGTTGAAAAAGCAGCCAAAAACTCCACAAACCGACCCAGCTCTTCTTTGGTCCGTTTTTCCGTGACGGCGATCAGAAGCTGATTTTTACGTTTGGGGAAATAGGTGCCGAGATCAATTCCCGCATAGATCGACCGGTCCAGGGCCATTTGAATGATCTCTTTGGCAGGGAGTGGTGTCTCAATCACGAACTCTTTAAAGAAGGGGGAGGTATTGACTGCTGAATATCCGGGTAACTCACAGATCTTTTCTTGTAGATAATGAGCTTTTTGAACACAGAGTTCAGCAACTTGCTTTAAACCGCTTCTGCCCATTAAGGCAAGATAGACTGTAGCGGCCAATGCGCATAGAGCTTCATTGGAGCAAATATTTGATGTGGCTTTTTCACGACGGATATGCTGTTCGCGTGTTTGTAGGGTCAATACATAACCGCGATTACCATCTGTATCTTCTGTCATTCCGGCAATACGTCCGGGCATTTTGCGGACATATTCTTGTTTAGCTGTAAAAAGCCCCAGATACGGACCTCCGAAGTTAAGGTGAATTCCAAGGGATTGTCCTTCACCAAAAGCAATATCCGCATCTACATCACCCGGAGTTTTAAGAATAGCCAAAGAAATCGGATCAACTCCCTGAATAAAAAGAGCATCATGAGCATGAGCTGTTTTAGAAAAAGAAGCTGTGTCTTCTATACACCCAAAAAAGTTGGGACTTTGAATGACAACAGCGGCAGTATTCTCTGTAATGAGTTTCTCAAGTTCTGCAAGATCGGTCCGATCATCTTTTAAAGAACAATCAATAATATTCAGGTCCCATGATCTTGCATAGGTTTCCAGGGTCATTCGATACAAGGGATGAATAGCTGATGATAGGATCACGTCATTTTTTTTCCGCTTGACATTTTTTGCCATCAGAATAGCTTCAGTCATAGAAGTAGCTGCATCGTACATGGATGCATTAGATACGTCCATGCCTGTAAGCTCACAGATGAGCGACTGAAATTCATACATTGCCTGTAAAGTACCCTGGGAAACTTCAGCTTGATAGGGGGTATAGGCAGTGGAAAATTCCGGCCTGGAAGTAATAAAATCCACAACACTGGGAATAAAATGATCATAGGCACCCGCCCCGAGAAATGAAACCGTTTGATGACAAGCGGTATTGCGGGTGAGAAGTGTGTGCATCTCTTGCCGGATCTCCAGTTCGGAAAGTGCTCCGGGCAAATCCAGGGATACATTACCTTTTAAGACTTCGGGAATATTTTTAAGCAGATCTTCAAAGCGGTCCACACCGATCTTTTTCAGCATCTGTTTGACATCATCATTACCGTGGGGCAAGTATGGCATCGCAGACCTCGTATTACATACGTTGAAATAATATATTAGCCAACGAACTTTTCGTAAGCTTCAGCATCCATTAATTCATCAAGCTCGGAAGCATTATCAACCTTTACCTTGATGATCCAGCCGGCTTTATAGCAGTCTGTATTAACAAATGTTGGTTCATCTTCAAGTGCTTCATTAACTTCAATGATCTTACCGCTGACAGGTGAATTGAAATCGGAAACGGTTTTTACCGCTTCGATGGTTCCACAAGCTTCATCTTTAGCGACCACATCACCTGTTTCGGGTAATTCAACAAATACAATATCACCCAATTCACTCTGAGCATAGTCACTGATACCAATGATCGCGATGTCACCTTCAAGGCGGACCCATTCATGAGATTCGGCAAATTTGAGTTCTTTTGGAATATTCATTATTTTTCCTTTCAATACATTAATCTTTATACTTTGATCTTACTTTTTGACTCGCTCCAAATAAGAGCCATCGCGTGTATCGATCTTGATCTTGTCACCTTCATTAATGAAAAGTGGGACAGATACTTCCAGTCCCGTTTCAACCTTAGCCGGTTTCTTAACATTGGTCTTTGCGGTATCGCCGCGTTCACCCGGTTCGGTGTATGTGACCTCTAAAACGACGGCTGTCGGTAATTCAATTGATATAGGGGCATCCTGATACATTAAAACCTTGATCTCATCATTCTCAAGCATATAATTATGGTCATCACCAATAATATCTGCTGAAATTGAGATCTGCTCAAAAGTTTCGGGATCCATCATATAATAATTATCACCATCATTATATAGGTATTGTAAAACTGTAGCTTCTACACGAGCTTCGTCAACTTTCTCGCCGGAGCGGAAGGTGTTTTCGAGAACTTTCCCGTTTAGAAGATTTTTTAATTTTGTACGAACAACGGCACCGGCACGCCCCATCTTGCTGTGCTGATAAGAGACGATCTTAAATAACTCGCCATTATATACAATGACCATCCCCGGTCTGAAATCTGCTGTTGAGGCCACAATATGCTCCTTTACATTTTATTACTCAATCTAAAAACATCAGATAATTTACATATTGGGAATGTCTTTGGCAAGACGTAAAACGTAAGATGTATGTTAAGAAATACTCAAGAAAATTGTATAAAGACAAAGTATTGCCCTGTCTCTACGATTTATTTATGTAAAGTTTGTATGTAAATTTAAAATTTCAACTCTTCTTCTGTCATAAAATCCGCCAAAATGCCAATATGGCAGATAATTCTAAATAGTGAAAATATATCCGCCAATATTGCAGACATCTTGGCAGAAAAAGATGTTTGGCACGGTTTTGGCAGGATATAGGGTGTACATTGAAAAGAAGATCCCGGAAAAGAGAGAATCCGGGGAAACAAAAATAAGAAGCTCAAATGAGCTGAATGAAAGGAGACATAAAATGATGCTGGTAAAAAGAAATTATTCATCCCCGAGCGTAAATCGCTACTACAACAACTTCTTTGAGGATTTCTTTGCAGGCAACTTATTCGATAGTGACAACTATGAATCTGTGGACTGGAGTCCTCGCATGGAAGTTGAGGAAACAGA
>CAYPTO010000166.1:0-3938 GCA_964413625.1 uncultured bacterium | reverse complement strand
AGTCAATTTTTGCACCCGGATCTTTTGTTCTTCAAAAAGCTGATTGACAAGTCCAACCAATTTTTCCGCATGAACCCGCGGTTCTTTTAAATATACTTCTGCAATACATTCATTGTTATCATGTAAAGAAGCACCACAGACAAGTGACGAGGTTTCCATTGCTAAGATCATTTATAACTCCATGTTCCGCGGGGAGCGAATTTCAATTTCTCTGGTTTTTTCATTCACGTAATTTATATATAATTCTATACTGTCTTCAGGAATATGTGATGCGATCTGCTCGGGCCATTCGATCAGAACAATGCCGCCTTTTTCAAGATACTCATCAAATCCCAGCATGATGATCTCATCGGGATGCTTGATCCGATAACAATCAAAATGAAAGATTGGCATATCTCCGGCATATTCATTGATAAGCGTAAAAGTGGGTGATGTTGCCGGTTGATCAGCATTTAAATATTCACAAACACCCTTTGTAAAAGTTGTTTTCCCAGCAGCAAGATCTCCATACAATGTGATCAGATCATTCGGTTTCAGTTGTGCTGCAAACCGTCTACCAAAATCTATCGTGGCATCGGGTGACAATGTTTGAATATGGTAAATGTGTTTTTTCATCGTTTGGGACTCATGTGTGCAACGGGAAGCAACATTTCATCCATTGAAATACCACCATGCTGAAAAGTCCCCGGATATTGTTTTTCATATTTTTTTATGTTATTGGGATAAAGAAAGAAATAATCATCTTTGGCAAAGATATAAGTACCGATCAAATGCGTTTTAGGCAAACGATAAGGAGCGGTATCTTTGACATACACAGCCGATTTACCGGACACCACAAGATTTCTGCCGGTTTTGTAACGAACACTGTTTGTAGAATCGCGATCCGCTTTAACTACAGCACCTTTGTTTACACGCAAACTGCCATGATCGGATGTGATCACGATCTCGAAGTCCGCCTCTCCGGCCGCTTCGATGATCCGACGCAAATATGATCCTTCCATCCAATTTTTAACCACATTACGGTAACCCGATTCATCGGGAACGAGCTCTTGCAAAACTTCCGATACGGAACGTTTATGTGCCAATATATCCACAAAATTCGCAACCAGAACTATAAAGTCGTTATTCTTGATATCGGAAAAACGGTTTGCAAGATTATCGCCAAATTTAGAATCGGATATTTTATGAAAGGAATGACCGTTTTTCAAATATAGACCTGCTTTTTTAAGATAATCGGTAACCAGATTGGCTTCATAACGGTTCATGCTTTCTTCACTGTCCGGATTAGTATAAAGATCAGGATATTTAACGTTGATGGCATCGGGATACATGCCGGCGAAAATCGCATTTCGACTGTAGGGTGTTGCCGTCGGCAAAATACTGAGATGCGACTGAAGGACAATATCGAATTGATTGTAAAATAAGGGGGCTACAGCTAACCAATGATCATAACGCAAGCAATCGACCAAAACGAAAAGGGTCTTCTTGTTTTTTTTCAACAAAGGTGCCACATATTTGTCAAGTACCTGAGGCGACAAAGGAATATCTGGAGCTTGGTGTACCCAATCGACATAATTATCGGTAACCAATCGCTGAAATTCTTTGTTGGCTGTTCCCTGCAACTCATTTAAAAAATGCTCAAGGTCGTATTGAGTGTTTTTGGAAAATTCTATTTGCCAGTAAGCAATGCGATCATGAATATATGTCCAGCGTTTAAGCGATTTGACCCCATTAAAAATCTCCATGCTGATTTGCTGATAGAAGGCCATGAATTCTTTTGCTCGGACTTCACGAGAAATATCAGCTGAATCCAGGTTTTTTTTCAAACTAAGCAACACTTGAGATGGATTAATAGGTTTGGTAAGATAATCTGAGATCTCTTTTCCAATGGCATCTTCCATTAGAGATTCTTCTTCGTTTTTAGTGATCATCACAACGGGCATACCGGGGCGCAACTCGCGAATCTTTTCCAAAACAGCAAGACCATCCAGTCCATCCATCATTTCATCAAGTAATGCAGCGGCTATATATTCGTGTTTAATGATCTCCAAAGCATCAACGCCGTTGGTCGCCGTCTTGACATCATACCCCTTTTGTTCAAGGAACATGATGTGTGGACGCAGCAGTTGGATCTCGTCATCTACCCATAAAATCGTGTGTTTGCTTGTATTTTCAGCCATCAAAGTAATTTACTCCCAAAATTAAGTGATACAAAGTGATTTGCGCAGTACTGTTCTATTTATTTCAGGTAGATGATTTTGTTCCTATTTGTTCTTATAAAGGCATGATCTGTTGAAAACGCGCTGTTATCCCGACCGAAGGTAGCGCAGGAAGATGAGTATTCAGTGAATCGAAAAATATAAAACAAATAAAAATACATGTCATCCCGAACTTGATTCGGGATCTGAATAATTGCATTGCTCCGTTTTAGAGTTGAGTGATCAACAAATGGGATCCCGGATAAGCTCGCTGGATGCAAGCTTTCCGGGATGACCTATTTTTTTATTAGGATAATATATGTGTTTTTATCCTGAACCGTGCCTCTTAATATGTCATCCGAAACCCCCATCAACACGTTATCCCGATTTTGCCTGACGGGCATAGCTCTTAAGGAGCGAAGACTGGTAGCTCGTAGAGCATAGACTGTTCGAAATGACGAAAGAGGAGGGCATGCACTTCGAAGAGCAAGTTCTATTATTTGAAAAAATATTGGTATTTTTCTTTATTTCATAATGAATGTTATTTATTTTAAGACGCCTCATTAAAGTCTTAAAAAAGTGCGGCTTTAGAAAAAAATGAAACTCTATCGTGATATTTTAGTATCTTTTACATATAAAATAAATCTATTAATCAAGGAAGTGGATCACAATGAATTTATCGGAAACAGCGAAAGAAAAATATAATAAAGGGGAACGTATTGTAGCTCCCTTACTTGGCTTCCCGGCAATAAAAGCTGCGGGGACCACGATCAAACTTGCACAGCAAAATGCCGAGGAACATATGAAAGTTATACGCCGGATACAGAATATTTGGTCTCCGGATGTGATCTTTACCCTGATGGATCTCTCGGTAGAAGCAAATGCTCTGGGAAGAGAAACACGTTTTCCGCCTTTGGGGGCCGCTACGGTTGTAGAAATGGATTATGAAATGAAACGGGATCTTCCTTTGCTTGAAAATATCAATATTCTCGACGACGGTCGCCTTCTATCCTATGCCGAAACACTGCAACGTATGAGAAAAGAATTACCTGAAAATATTCTGCGCGGGGCTTACGTAACCGGACCTTACACACTGGCCGGCCTGATCATGGGTGCGGAAAATGCCGCAATACAAACCATCGCGGACCCGGAAAATTTTCATAAACTCTGTCGGATGTGCAGCGAAAAGGTCTTAGACTATACAGGCCTTCTCATTGAATCAGGGGCACAAATGGTCGCAGTCCTTGATCCCAGCGCAATGATGTTAAGTCCGAATTCGTTCAGAGAGTTTGCTCTTGAATATGTAAATCCGATCACAGCGTTTTGTCATAAGCATGATGTTGCCACGATCCTGCATGTCTGTGGCAATACCGAACATCTTCTCGAAGAAATGAATGTTTCCGGTGTGGATGCTCTCAGTTTGGACTCGGATGTAGATTTCACTAAAGTCGCAGATGTCATTGACGAAAAAATTGCATTGATCGGTAATCTGTGTCCCACCGGCAAGATCATGTCGGGTTCACCCGATGATGTCCGACAGGATGTCGAGGATCTCATGGATTCCATGCGGGATGTACCGAACTTTATTTTAAGTACGGGCTGCGACCTTCCTATAGAAGTTCCGGAAGAAAATGTTACAGCTTTTATGAGATCCGCCAGAAACATAAAGCACTGATAATTATTTTAGAAAAAAATATTTATTATTGGGAATAAACGTTCTTACCCAGTCCCATATTGAGG
>CAYPTO010000165.1:0-3944 GCA_964413625.1 uncultured bacterium | reverse complement strand
TTTCTTTCAATGTATGAAATGGAAGGTTTTAATGATGTAGAGGTGAAAGATGATATTATATATGTCGCTGGGATTTCAGGAGGTATATATGCGTATAGATACACCGGAAATTCATTTGCATTGTTGGATAATCATAATGAAGTATCCTACGGGTGTTATAATGTAGAGCTTGTTGGGGACACTGTTTTTGTTGCAAGAGGAAGCAAGTTATTATGGGTATATAAATTTAATGGTTCAACATTATCACTGCTGGACCGCATTATGCAAAATGGTAGTTCACAAAATTTAGTTTATGATGAAAATGGAATAGTATTCTCAGCCAATGGATTAGATGGATTGAGAGTGTATCAAATAGTTGATAATGAATTTGTGCAAATTTCCCATAAGAGAGATACCGAATATGTTTTGGATGTGGCGGTAACACCTGATGGCGGCACAGTTTTTCTTGCCAATAAACGGGATGGTTTGGGTGCTTATTCTTTTAATGGCAATGATCTAACTCTTATAGGGCGTTTTAGACCTGAAGAAAGTCAATATTATTATTACAGCACAAACGATATAAACTCAGTTGAATTAATTGGAGAAAATAAAATTCTATATACTCACAAAGTAAATATGAGCGATTATAATTCTGGTAAATCATATTCATTTGGAAATGCTAAAACATGTATTTGGAATGGGAATACATTTATCGATACATCTTATGTGTTTTCTTATCCCATGGATGGTTATCAATATGTAAGTGGATTGGTCAGTGATGTAGCATTTGTGAACGAAGATTCAGTGGTTGCCGGATTAGGGAATGCCGGTATTGCAACAAAATATAGAAACCAGATCAGCACCGGTGGTTATGTGAATGATGTGGATATATTGCCAGATGGGACGATTATTACTGCCAATTCTGCAGCTGGGCTAAAGACTTATTGTTATGAATCTGATTTTATACTTCAGGGAAGCATTAATAATGGGGGAAGCGCTTCTAATGTGTTAAGATTCCCAGATGGAACTCTTTTATTGGCAAATGGTGAAGATGGATTAAGATCTTATAGCTATGATGGACAATTTACATGTACGGGACATATTGACGACGGTGGAACGGCAAGGGATGTTATAGTACTTCCCGATTCTACAGTAATTTTGGCAAATGGTGAAGATGGGTTGCGAGCTTATAGATTCAATGGTTTTCAACCTTCCCCTGATGATCCAGATAATCCTGGAAATGACCCTGATGATCCGATAGGAAATCCCGAAATCCCCGGTAATTTTAAATTATATCAAAATTATCCCAATCCTTTTAATCCAACAACAACAATACGATATTATATGCTTAAAAAAGCAGATGCACAAATTACGATCTATGATCTTACGGGCAGACAGATCAAACAATGGTTTTTTGAGAACAGTGAAAAAGGCTTTCATTCTGTTGTATGGGATGGAAAAAATGAAAATAATACACCTGTACCTAATGGAGTATATATCTGTCAAATAGCGGTAAGATATTATGATCTTATTCTTGATAGCAAAAAAATGCTATTATTGAAGTAATCACTTCCTACTTACCTTAAACCTAAACGTAATGAGTGTTCTATAAGGCCCCCGTTGACCCCGCATTAAAACCGCTCCGAAGCTTCGGATCGGTTTTTGCTTTTTCAGGAGAAAAAGCGGTGTGGGAGTTCGGGGTATGGGAGTCAGGAGTATCCATAATCCACCATTAATAATCGGTTGCTATTCTCAAAATATAAGCTTATTATTTTATATACATTTGGACATTGTAAGAGTAATGGAGTAATGTACCGGACAATTTCATCTTTGTAGTGACATGAAGAACAAACGATATATTCTAATTCTGTTATGAGAGTGTAAAATATTTTGTGTAAACAATAATCAAAATTTAAACTACGAGTTTAAATTTTGAGACACTAACAGACACAAAGAAACAACACGAATTACTGGATGACCTACTGAAGAATTGTAAGACACCCGAAGAAATACTTGGTAAAAACGGATTACTTAAACAACTGACAAAATCACTGGTGGAACGGGCCTTGGAAAGAGAGTTTATTATGTTAGGAGTTGCATGCTTTGAGGCACTAAATCCAGTGTTTCTGAAGAATTGCGTGCTTTTCCAGATGCTTTTCAGTTGTATTTACTTATTGAATTCAAGTTTTCTTTAAATTATCCGGTTAATCCTGTAATCCAGTCGAAAACATATCAGATTTATCCGGTGATTCCGTCAAATTTGCTTATACGGCTTTTCTGAACACACCGCAACTGCGTGTACAGATTCCGCAATCCGTGCATTTTTCATAGTCTATGGCAGGAGCGCCGTAGCCTTCCTGAGAAATAGCACCGATGGGACAAACACGGGTTACCGGACAGGGGTGGTTCTGAGGACAGTATTCTTCGCGGATTTGGATCATTTAAAATTCCTTGTAATTTCTTGTTGTACCATAATTTAGAGCAAATAATACAACAACAAATTTGAAAAGAAAAGCAAAATATATCGGTAAAGAAAAATACTTTGTAAATCAATAAAAAATAAATGGTAAGGGGGTTATAGTAACGATGCGATGCATCGCGTCGGTACACTTGGGATCAAGATACAAGAGACAAGAACCAAGATTCAAAAGATAAGAACCAAGTTATGTTTGGTGTAGAGATGGCGATTGTTCGCCTGCCCTCCGTAGACTTCCTGTTATCCGAAGCCTTGGCGAAGCAGGGTGTTCGATATTCATCGGCACAGGCAGGATGGCGCATTTATTTTTTTACCGATAGTCCCATCCAGTTAATCCTGTTATCCTGTCAGAATTCAAAAATCCCATCAGGAAGTATTTGTCCATAAACGAAATATCATGTATATTTCCAAAATGGATACCTTAAAAGAAACACAGCTTACGACCGAAGCCGTCTTTGACGGCGCCTTGCTACATGTTCGCAAAGATAAAGTCAAATTACCGAATGGAAAGACCTCTGTTAGGGAATATATCAAGCATCCGGGTGCAGTAGCTATTGTACCGTATCTTGAGAATGGCGATGTACTTTTGCTGAATCAGTTCCGATATCCTTTGAAAAAGGTTTTTATTGAATTACCTGCCGGCAAGATTGATCCGGGTGAAATACCCGAACAAACCGGATTTCGGGAACTTGAAGAAGAGACCGGCTATAAAGCTTCGGAACTTAAATTCTTGACGACCATTCATCCTTGTATCGGTTACAGCGATGAGGTGATCTATATATATGAGGCCTTTGGTCTTATTGAGGGATCTAAACAAACGGACGATAACGAATTCACGGAACCATTTATCTTGTCTCTAGATGACGCGATCCAAAAGGTCAGGAACGGGGAAATTACCGATGTAAAAACAATGATCGGTCTAATGAGTGCAAAAATGAGAAAGGATGATCATGAGCCTCAAAAATAGTATGCGAAAGATTTACGATGGTGTCTGCCACGACCCTCATTCTGTCCTGGGTATGCACGAGAATAATGATCTCGAGAAAGTAGTTCGAGTTTTTCAACCGGAAGCGACTACCGTATCCATTACCCTTCTTGACAGCAAGAATAAATACACACTTGAGCATGCGGATCTTGACGGATTTTGGGAAGTTACCTTCACGTCTGAAGCATTTGAAAAATATAAAGTTCATGTTGAGTATGCTAATGGGAACAAATATGATTATATTCACCCTTACCAATTTATGCCCAGTATCAATGAAGAAGATGCTTATCTTTTTGGAAAAGGCGACCATCATTTTATCTATAAAAAATTAGGCGCGCATGTGTGCGAAATAGATGGGATCAAAGGTGTAGCTTTTGCTGTCTGGGCACCCGCTGCCCGGCGTGTTTCCGTTGTAGGGGATTTTAATCTCTGGGACGGTCGCAAACATATGATGCGCGTTTTAGGCTCCTCGGGTATATGGGAAATATTCATACCGGGCGTTAA
>CAYPTO010000164.1:0-4017 GCA_964413625.1 uncultured bacterium | reverse complement strand
AAGATATACAGCCAGATAAAATCGCTTTGCGTAAAATACAATCCAAATACATAGGCAGTAAATACCAGCATGGTATCACCCGGCAAAGGTGGAAATATATTTTCAATAAAATATGCCAGTAAAACCAACAATATGTAATGAATAGGTTGAAATTGCGAGAAAACGTCTAAGATCGTATGGAATAATTCCATATTAGTTCCTGCGGAGCATTACAACAGCCATTGCGGCAACACCCTCTTCCCTCCCGGTAAATCCGAGTCTTTCTTCTGTTGTCGCCTTAACCGAAACATCCCTGAGCTCAATTTTAAGACAAGCGGAAATATTATTGCGCATTGCTTCTATATAGGGCGCAATTTTAGGTTTTTGTAAGATCACTGTAGCGTCAATATTATGTACTTTAAAACCATTTTTATCTATCAATTGTCTTATTTCTTCTAATAGAAGCATACTGTTGGCGTTTTTATATGTATCATCGGTATCGGAAAAATACTTCCCAATATCACCCAGGGCCAAAGCTCCCAATAATGCATCCATGATAGCGTGGACCAACACATCGGCATCGCTATGTCCATCAAGCCCTCTTGAATGAGGAATTTCAACACCACCCAAAATCAAAGGACGACCTTCAACCAGACGATGTACATCGTAACCTTGCCCGATTCTTTGCATCAGAATTCCTTTATTTTTTTTCAATATCTGTTCAGCAGTAATAAGATCTGCAGGAGTCGTAATCTTGATATTATTGGAAATATCATTTATAACAGTAACCGATCCGCCATTATGTTCAACCAACATTGCATCATCCGTTCCATAGAAATCATTTTTATATGCATTCTCATACGCTTGAATTAGAACATCTTTGGGAAATATTTGAGGTGTATTGATCTGCCAGAGTGTATCTCGTGAAAGCGTCTGTTCCACGATCTTGTTTTTGACCTGTTTCATAGTATAGGTCGCCGGAACAGCTGCGATAACCCCATCGTATTTTTCGAGCAAAGTATAAGCCTTTTGAATGAGTCCGGAGTCAAAAAACGGACGGGCAGCATCATGGACTGCAAGGGTCGTTGAGTCCTTATCCAAAATTTTTAAAGCATTCCAAATTGAATCTTGTCGCTGCTTTCCCCCATTTACGATACGGATAAGAAAAGGCGCATTCATGTTTTCACAAAGTTCTTCCACTTGTTTCCGAATAGGTTCCGAAACAGGAATGATCATTTCATGAATATTTACATTAAAGAATCCCCTGATCGTATGTTCAAGAATAGGTTTCCCGCCTATAGGTATCAATATCTTAGGGATATCATGACCCATTCTCATTCCGGCTCCGGCGGCCGGAATGATAATGGCAAGTTTGTGTTGTGATTTTTTCATTATATAAGTATAATGTTTTTAAAAGATTATTGCAAAGAAAAGGGACAGGCATGCCTGTCCCCTACACTTGCATATACCAATTACTATATGATCAACATTGCATCGCCATAAGAATAGAATTTATATTTTTCTTTTACGGCTTCAGCATAAGCATCCAGAATAAGATCATGTCCGGCTAAAGCCGAGACCATCATGATCAATGTTGATTTTGGCTGATGAAAGTTGGTGATCAAAGCATCAATAACCTGAAAATCATATGGTGGATAAATGAACTTATCTGTCCATGTGCTTTTGGGATTTACATCAGAACCGGAGATCAATGATGATTCCAATGCACGAACCGTTGAGGTGCCCACGGCAACAATGCGGCCACCACTTGCTTTTGTCGTATTGACCAAAGCGGCAGTTTTTTTAGATATTTTAAAATATTCGGAATCCATTTGATGGCGACGCAAATCCTCAACCTGTACTGAACGGAAAGTACCAAGTCCGATATGAAGCGTAATATTGGTGATTTTGGTACCTTTTTTCTCTATCTGGTTCAGCATGGGATCTGTAAAATGCAATCCGGCTGTCGGGGCGGCAACCGCTCCCAATTCTTTAGCCATAACAGTTTGATAACGATCTTTATCCAGATCTTCACTTTCACGTTTAATATATGGTGGTAGGGGTGATTTACCGTTCGCCATGACATATTTCATAAAAGTTGCCTTAGAACAATTGTGACGAATCACACGACCACCGGAAATTGTATTATCGATCACATCGGCATAGATCTTATCCGTAAAACGAAGCTTATTGCCAATACGTACTTTTCGTGCCGGTTTAACCAATACTTCCCATATCTGATCTTCGAGGGATCGAAGCAAGAATACTTCTACTTCAGAATCGGTTTTATCTTTAGATGCGAACAAACGTGCCGGAAATACTTTTGTATTATTATAGACCAAACAATCAGTCGGCGTAAGGTATTTTTTAATTTCCGAAAATTTGTGATGTGTATAAGTCCCTTTTTGACGGTCTACAACCATCATACGGTCTTCTCCACGTTTATCACTTGGATATTGAGCTATACGTTCAGCAGGCAAATCAAAATCAAAATCAGATAATCTGAATGCCTTTGGCTGTGTATTGAAGATCTCAAACTTCGTCATAGAACAAACTCCCCTGAGAATTGGGTTTACGTCTCTTTAAATTCAGGTGCTTATAGGTCCTGTCAAGTGCAACACGTCCCCGTGCAGTACGTTGCAAAAACCCCTCTTGTATTAAAAAAGGCTCATATACTTCTTCAATGGTATCCGCTTCTTCTCCAATGGCCACTGCAAGGTTCTGCAACCCCACCGGGCCACCTTCAAAATGATTCACTAATGTCAGAAGTATTCGCCTATCCATACTGTCCAAACCGATCTCATCAATTTCAAGCATCTGCAGAGCCAGATCTGCAATGTCCTTTGTAATGACACCATCACCTCTTACCTCCGCATAATCACGGCAGCGTTTCAAGATACGGTTCGCTATCCGTGGAGTACCCCGCGAACGCTTGCCCAGTTCAACGGCACCATCTTTTGTGATGTCCACATTAAGAAGCTTAGCCGAACGCATTACGATCTGTAATAACTCTTTATGCGAGTAGTAATCCATGCGCATAATAATACCGAAACGGTCACGAATAGGTGATGTCAATAAGCCGGCTCTCGTTGTGGCACCCACTAGGGTGAACCCTTCAAGATTCAGCTGTATGCTTCGGGCACTTGGCCCTTTATCGATCATGATATCAATTCTATAATCTTCCATCGCCGAATACAGATATTCTTCGACTACCCGATTCATGCGATGCACTTCGTCAATAAACAGTACATCTCCTTTTTCAAGATTGGTCAAAACTCCCGCAAGGTCTCCCGCTCTCTCGAGGACAGGTCCCGACGTTGCTTTTAACCCGGTATTCAATTCATTGGCAATGATGTTCGCCAAGGTAGTTTTACCCAAACCCGGAGGGCCAAACAAAAGAACATGATCCAGCGGTTCATCTCTTTTACGAGCCGCTTCGATATAGATCTTCAATTTTTCAAGCAGTTTCTTTTGCCCTATAAACTCGTTTAACGAGCGAGGACGGAGCGTGAATTCAAGCTCATCTTCCAAGGACCCAAGTTCCGGATTGATAATTTCTGATCTCATATAATAAATATCACATTCAGTATATAATTTACAATTTTTTTAATAGTTTCGCTATCTCTTTTTAAATGATAAATAAATAGAATTTTTTATCACTGACGCACATAGGTTTTACCAAAAGAAATAATTAGATTGTCACCCGAAATTTGATATATAAATGCAATATCATCAGTACCTCTACGTTCAAAGACAAAAGTTTCTTCATCATAGTGATATGTTCCGGAGTATACAACACTTGTGTAGGTCGTTCCGTTATAATTCTCAAGGCGATAGGTCAAATCTTCTCTAAAGGTGATTTTTTCCCAATCACCTGTCTGATAATTCATATACTTCCATGTCCCAATAAGAAGATTCTCAATTTCTTCCGGAGTGGTACAGGAAGACAAAAGGATCAATAATGTTATAATTGACAGAATTATTGTTGTGTGTTATTTTATCATGTTTTAATATACGTTTTTTTATCAGACAAAAATT
>CAYPTO010000163.1:0-4042 GCA_964413625.1 uncultured bacterium | reverse complement strand
TGGGACAGGGACTTGCCAACGCAGTTGGCTTGGCCTTGGCGGCGCGTATGACCGCGGCCCAATGGAATAATAATGATTGCAATATTTTTGGGCAAAATTTTACTTATTGTTTTTGCGGTGACGGCGATATGATGGAGGGGATCAGTCATGAAGCCTCATCCTTTGCCGGTCATCTTGGCCTGGGGAAACTGATCTGTTTTTACGATAGCAATCGTATTACCATCGACGGTTCTACAGATCTGACGTTTACCGAAGATGTCGCAATGCGTTTTCGTGCCTATCATTGGCATGTCCGGGAAATTGACGGACACAATCACGAAAAAATTGCTGAAGCAATTGAATTGGCACAAGCGGAATCTGATAGACCGTCTCTGATCATTGCAAAAACCCATATAGGTTTTGGTAGCCCCAATAAACAGGATACAAGCGCTGTGCATGGTACGCCACTCGGTGAGGAAGAGCTAAAACTGACCAAAAAAACACTCGGTTTTCCCGAGAACGAATCCTTTTATATTCCCAACGAGGTTAAAAAAGAATTTCAGGCATACAATGATATGCAGATTTTAGATTATAAAAAGTGGCAAGCGGGTCTGGAAAAATGGAAATCCGCTTATCCCAATGCTTATAAAAAGTATAAAGCTCAAATCTCCAAAAATTTACCCGTGGATCTTAGAAAAACGATATTAGACGGTCTAAGTGGAAAAAATAATTCGACCCGCGCACATTCGGGAAATATTTTACAAGAGATTGCAAAGAATATTTCCGGACTTGTTGGTGGGTCAGCAGATTTGGGTGCCTCTGATAAAACGGCTCTAAAAGGCAAAGGATCTATTACACCGAATGATTTTTCGGGAAGAAATATTCATTATGGTATACGTGAATTTGCCATGGGGGCAATCATGAACGGAATGGCCCTGTACGGCAATGGATTTATTCCTTATGCCGGCACATTTTTAGTATTTTCAGATTATATGCGATCCGCCATCCGCATGTCCGCATTGATGAAAAACCAGGTTATCTATGTTTTTACGCATGACAGTATTTTTGTCGGCGAGGATGGTCCCACTCATCAACCGATTGAGCAGATCATGTCTTTACGCCTTATTCCGGGACTTCAGGTTATTCGACCCGCAGATGAAAAAGAGACAGCAGAAGCATGGCTTGCAGCTTTGGCATATAAAGAGGGCCCGACCGCTTTGATCCTGACACGTCAGAAATTACCCGAATTGCATGAGAACGATCATAATGGAATAACAGATTTTAACAAAGGTGCCTATGTTATTAAGGATACGATTAAACAACCCGAAGCAGTGATCTGTGCATCAGGATCCGAGCTTTTCATATGCATGGAGGCAGCTGAAAAATTATCGAAGGAAGGACACAATATCCGTGTTGTTTCAGTGCCGTCATATGAAACTTTTTTAAAACAGGAACAATTATATAAAGATAGTGTTATTCCAAAGGGAAGCACATCCGTGATCACTGTTGAGGCCGGCCGTACGTTTGGCTGGGGAAATATAACATATAATACGGGTCTTCATCTTGGAATTGATCAATTTGGGTCATCAGCGCCCCAACAGATTTTAGCTGAAAAATTTGGATTTACAGCTGAAACCGTCTATAATAAAGTAAAAGCGTGGCTCACAAAAGTTAAGGTCTAAATTAGTTTAGAAAAATTAATGTTTTTTTTAATGAAGATATTATATTTATAAGCTATGCCACCTTAGCTCAGTTGGTAGAGCAACGCTTTCGTAAAGCGTAGGTCGCCGGTTCAAATCCGGCAGGTGGCTCTAGAAATAATAAGGAATTGTCATGAGTATGTTCAAATGGTTAAACAGCGATATTGCGATCGATCTGGGGACAGCAAATACGCTTATACATATGCGCGGTGCAGGAATCGTAATTAACGAACCCTCTATCGTTTCGAAATCGACAAAGACCGGCAAGATTATTGCCGTTGGAAACGAAGCCCGGGACATGTTGGGTCGTACACATCCCAATATTACAACCATTCGCCCCATGAAAGATGGTGTAATCGCCGATTTTGAAATGACAGACGGTATGTTACAGGGGTTTATTAAAAAGATTCAGCTTTCACGCTTTGCTCGACCTAAAATGGTTATTTGTGTTCCATCCGGTATTACCGAAGTTGAAAAAAGAGCTGTACAAGAAAGTGCTGAACGTGCAAACGCCAGTCGGGTCTATCTTATTGAAGAACCCGTAGCGGCTGCCATAGGTATTGGAATTGACATCAGTAAGCCTATTGGAAATATGATCGTTGATATAGGCGGCGGGACGACCGAGATCGCGGTTCTTGCTTTGAATGGTGTGGTTGCAAAAGAATCTATCCGCGTAGCTGGCGATGAATTAAATAATGCTATCGTTCATTATTTCCGGGGAAAACATAATCTTCTGATCGGAGAGCGTACAGCAGAAGAGATCAAAAAAGCTGTTGGCTCTGCTATCCCAACGGAAGAAAAGATCATTGCCGTAAAAGGTCGTAATTTATTGACCGGAATACCGCGTACAGTGGAGGTTGATGCAAATGACGTATCGGAATGTTTGCAAAAAACCATCGAAATGATGATTGCGGCCATTAAACGAACACTGGAACATACTCCACCTGAACTTTCAGCGGATATTTTGGATCGTGGCGTGATTCTGACGGGTGGCGGATCATTGTTGCAAGGACTTGATGAACGTATTCGCCGCGAAACAAATCTTCCGGTAAGTATTGCGGATGAACCTCTTCTTTCTGTTGCAAAAGGAACCGGAAAAGTATTGGAGAATATCGAAAATTACCTTGATATTTTGTTGTAGATGCTGAGCAAACTTTATGACTTTATTATTAAAAAACATCTTGAGATATTGACCGTTATTTTTGTCGGCATATCTCTTATACTCTTATCCCAAACAGAAAATCATGTTGTCCTGCGAGTCCAAAGCGGCTGGCAGGATGTTTCATTATTCTTAAAAAAGCCGGCAGCAGAACAACAACGAAAGAAGAAGGTCATAAACGAGAACAAGCAATTACGCATGGATATTTTTAGGTTAAATCAGGAAGTAGCCCGTTTGCAAAATCTTGACACCGAAAATGAACGCTTACGGGAAATGATAGGTTTTCGCGACACATCACAATATGATCTGTTACCAGCGCTTATCGTATATAAAGGATATAAAAATAGATCCAGTGTTATTACCATAGATAAAGGTCAAAACGAAGGTATTCAAGCTGATGATGTTATTGTGGACAAAGAAGGCCTTGTTGGCCGAATTCTTTCCTCGGGGAAACGAACCAGCATAGCCAGCATGATCGTTGAACCCGATATTCGGGTGAGTGTCAGGATAAATCCTTCAAGAGTGTATGGAATACTAAAATGGCATCATGGAAATACTTTTGTTATTGAAGATATTCCGACGACCATTGATATTCAGGTTGGCTGGGCTGTAACAACTTCAGGTTTATCTGAAGTTTATCCGGCTGATATACCGATTGGTGTTATTACTAATGTTTTAACTTCGGAGAATGGATTTACACATATGATAGAAGGCAATTATAATGTTTCATTTAAAAACTTACGGGAAGTATTTATTCTAAGCCATGATAGAAACAAGACAAAATAGATTGATCGGTGCTTATGTTGTTATGAGCATTTTGTTCATTTTGAGCATAATATTCAATGATTTTATCAGTATTGCAGGTGTTCGCCCTGACATGCTACTCATTATTTTGCTTTTTCTGGTCTTTAACGAAAAATCTATTTTTGCGATCATTGCCGCATTTGGCTTTGGTTTGTTGCAAGATATCTTTTTGCCGGGTAGTATTCAATATTGGGGATTATCGCCGCTCTTTAAAACACTTATTATTTATAGTTTATTAAAGCTTTTACCGTTTGTTGAGCGTTTACATGGCATTTATTTTTATTTAAGTGTATTTACAACTATCTCGATTTATTTCCTTTCATATAATTTACTTTATTATTCCGGTTATGTAAAACCCTTTGTAAGTTTTTATCGCTATTCATTACCTGAAACACTTTAC
>CAYPTO010000162.1:0-4049 GCA_964413625.1 uncultured bacterium | reverse complement strand
TTGTGCATTGAAGCTTTCTTGACCAGCGCCCCGATTGTTCTGGGTGCCGAAGTTGGTAGCGAAGATGTAAGCTCTTTGAGCGTAGGTTGAAGAGCTTGAACAAGACCCTGAAAGGGTCGAATAACAGTAAACAGTTTTTCACCACAGACTCTCCAACCCTGACGGGGTTGAATATTCTTAGATCCTGAAGGGATCAAACAACAATAGAAACGAATTTCCAATTAAAAGAACAAGCTCAAATTATTCTACGGAAATTAAAGAGAAGAACAATCTTTAAATTAATTTGATTATTTTGAGATCTCTTCCACCTACGCTAAGGCTATGGTGGACAGGCCGCTTCGATCGAAATGACAATCATATCTGTCTTACATTTCAACGCTTCAACATTTCAACATTTCAACCTTTTCAACATTTCAACATTTCAACATTTCAACATTTTCAACTTTTTCAACATTTCAACCTTTTCACCGCTTCAACATTTCAACTTTTTCAACATTTTCAACCTCAGTCTTAACCTCAACTAGTCCTTGACCCTTAATGGTAAAAAGCGTAAATTTAATTTTAAATGTAAGGCAATCAGTGAAAGAAAACAAAAAACTATTTTTATCTAACAGACAAAGTGAAATACTTGGCCTGATTCTGGTTGTTATTTCTGTATTATTTGCCCTTAGTCTGGCTTCTTATTCTATGCGTGATGAGCTGATCCTGACTCACCATACTTTGATAGACAATACAATGGGTTTCGCAGGCGTATTGATATCCAGTATTTTTATAAAATGGGGTGTGGGGTATTTTGCATGGGGATTAATTCCGCTTCTTTTTGCCTGGGGCATATTTACATTATTTAAGCTCAATAAAAGAATATTAAAACGGACAACTTGGTTTGTTATGGGATTGATCTTTTTAACAAGCATATTGTTTTCAGTAGATATTGTATCTGAAAATATCAGGCAATTTCCTCTTTTAACAGGTATTATTGCCTATTCCTTGTCGGATTGGATAGGGGTTACTCCTACGATTATTGTTCTTATCACTGCCATTATCATCTTGATAAGCGGCTATTTCCGTTTCAGCCTCACGGCCCCTTTTGCCAGTTTGATTGCCGGCAAGAAAATAAATAAAGAAGACCTGCCAATAAAAGAAAAAGCAGAAAAGCCCGCAAAAGCAACTCGAAAGAGAAAAGCTAAAAAAGAAAAACATAAAGATAATCAGGAATCACCTATCGATATACTGGACAAGTTACGTAAGCCAATTCCTGAACCCGTAGCGGAACCTGAAGCGCCTCTTACTCCAAAGCTGATAAAAAAAGCTGCAAAAGCAAAACTATCCAAAGAGCAGATCAAACAAGATGAAAAACCGATTGAGAAGAAAGTATTGAACGATCTACCCTATGTTTTACCTTCAATAGATCTTCTGGAGAAAGAGCCACCCGATAATTCTTTCAATGAAGAGGAATTACAGGCAAAGGCAAAATTACTGACAGAGATGCTTCCCGTTTATGGAGTTGATGGTAAAGTTGTAAGAATATTGCCGGGACCCGTTATCACCATGTATGAAGTTGCATTAGCCGACGGGGTCAGAGTGTCTAAGATAAATAATCTTGAAAAGGATATTGCCCGGGTCATGGCAGCCAAACATGTGCGAATATTGGCACCCATTCCCGGTAAAACCGTGGTGGGCGTCGAGATCCCGAACAACAATCCGGAATTGATCTATTTTCATTCTATTATCAACTCAAAATCGTTTAAAGAGAGTAAGAGTTTATTATCACTTGCGATCGGCAAAACGGCTGAAGGGACTCCTTTTATTTTTGATCTGGATAAAATGCCGCATATTCTTGTTGCCGGTACGACCGGATCGGGTAAATCTGTTTGTATCAACACGATTATCATGTCAATCCTTTTTCGTGCAACGCCCGAGGAGGTAAAATTCATTCTTGTTGACCCCAAGAAAATAGAATTATCTGTTTACAAGGCACTTGAACCTTACCATCTGATCACATCCGAAGATATTGATGAATATGTTGTAACCAACGCGCAAAATGCCATTTATATGCTTCGTTCGGCACTCATAGAGATGGAAGCAAGATATAATAAACTTGATGAGGCTTCAGTTAGAAATATTGGCGAATATAATGAGAAAATGAAGGAAGATAAAGAGCCCATTATGCCATATGTCGTTATTGTTATTGACGAATTGGCTGAGCTTATGTCCAATCCTGCGACCAAAGCCGATATCGAATTACCCATACAACGTATTGCACAGATGGCCCGGGCTGTCGGTATTCATTTGGTCGTTGCCACGCAGCGTCCTTCTGTAGATGTCATAACCGGACTTATCAGGTCGAACATTCCGGCAAGAATTGCTTTTAATGTAGCTACCAGGATCGACAGCAGGACTATTTTAGATACAGGTGGAGCGGAAACCCTCTTGGGCAATGGCGATATGCTGTTCCTGCCGCCGGGCAAACCGACTCCCATTCGTCTCCATAATGCATACGTTAATTTAAGCGAAATAAAAGCCGTATTAAAACACATTAATAAACAACCAAAACGAGAAGATGATCTTATTTTACCAACCTCGATCGTTCCCGAACCTGAAGAGGACAAAAACGGTTCGGGAGGCACGAACGATGGGAATGATGCTTTATTTAACGAAGCCATGAAGCTGGTAATTTTACATCAGCAAGGCTCGGCTTCTTTGTTACAACGAAGATTAAAAGTCGGCTATAGCCGTGCAGGCCGTCTGATAGATGAGCTTGAAGAAGCCGGTATCGTAGGCGGAAGCAAAGGTTCAAAGGCAAGAGATGTTCTTGTCGGCCCTGAATATCTTGATCATTTATTATCTATGGAAGATGGTTCATTTGACAAGGAAGATGAATGAAAAAGATCCAGAATATCCTATACCCATATAAAAAAGCTGAATTACTTGTTGATTATCATATTCCCGATATGCCATCGGATGTTACACTTGTACTCGGGCATGGAAAATTTAATGACATGCATATTGATCTATTCAATTATCTGAAGGATATGCTTCCCAAAGAGAATGTTAATTTTGTCCGTTTCAATTATCCTTTTACAGAGCATTCAAATCGAGTGATTTCCAGAAAAAAATGTAAAATTGCTTACCAGGCGGTGCTTGAAGATGTAAAAAGCGAATTGCCCAATACAAAATTTCTATTTATTGGCGGAAAATCACTGAGTGCCATCATTGCATCTCAATTGGAAAATGTTGAGGCAGCGGGCTATGCATTTTTGACCTATCCATTGCATTTGCCGGTTATAAGACTGCCTTTTACCCGAAAATTCTTATTCAAGCTGAAGAAGCCCATGATGTTTATCAGTGGTACTGAAGATAAATTTGCCGATCGCGGCATGCTGGAATTGCTGATGGGAGCTTTAAATCCCTATGCTCATCTTATGATGATCCCAAATACCGGACATTCTTTGGAACTTCTGCATGAAGGAAAGCGTACGCAGGAAGAACTTTATAAAGAGATCGCTGATATCCTTTTATGGTTCATGAGTGATGTAATTGAAAAACGAATGAAAAATTAGGAACCATGTTTAGATTTGCTTATCCGTATTTATTATTTTTGTTGATCCCGGTTGCAGCACTATTTATTAGTGCTTACTTCTATCAAACTAAAAAAAGGCATGCACTGCGAATTGGGTCAACCCTATCATTTTCAGGAAATAATTCACGTTTTTACTATAAATTATTGATCCCCGAAATACTTATCTTCTTGTCGGCACTTTTGTTGGTTCTTGCCATAGCAAGACCTCAGCTTGGAAATGTTAATCGAGATATTAAAAGAAATGGGATCGATATCATGCTGGCTTTGGATATTTCAGGATCCATGCAGTTAAATGATTTTAGGCCCAATCGTCTGGAAGCCTCAAAAGCAGTCGCGCGTGATTTTGTCGCCGGCCGTCAAAATGATCGTATCGGTCTTGTTGTATTTGCAGGTGAATCCTTTCTGCAATGTCCTCTAACGACCGATTATGATATAGTTGGGGAATTGATATCTAAAATGGAGATCGTGC
>CAYPTO010000161.1:0-4050 GCA_964413625.1 uncultured bacterium | reverse complement strand
GGATCCGTCTATCGACGGACTGAACAAATTTCTTTCAGAAATTTTTCAGGATGACACGCATTTATTTCCCTTACCCATTTACGTCTTACATTTTCTCCGAAACAATTTTCTTTACTAATCATTTCAATTGTATTAACTTCGCTGTTGTTTACATAATATCGATATTTTTTAAGGATGATCCGTATGAAGAATGCTTTCACAGAATCTCGCGCCCTGATCAACATACTTGAACAGGATCATGTTTTTCAACAAAAAATAAATGATGCGGCTAAAATAATGACCAAAGCACTCAAAGCAAACAAGAAGATCCTTTGGTGCGGCAATGGTGGTTCGGCAGCCGATTGCCAACACCTCTCAGCAGAACTGGTCGCCAAACTGAATCATGTTCGTCCTGCACTTGCTTCTATATCTTTAACTACTGATACATCTTTTCTGACCGCATGGATCAACGACACGAATAGAAGTGATGAACTTTTCTCTCGCCAGGTAGATGCTTTAGGTAATGAAGACGATGTGTTAGTTGCGATCAGTACCTCGGGAAACTCTTCCAATATCATTGAAGCAGCGAAGGAAGCAAATAATATTGGCATGCACTGCGTTATCCTCAGCGGCAATAATGGCGGTAAACTCAAGGGACTTGGAGATGTTGAGCTTATCGTTCCCTCGGAGAACACTCAGCGCATTCAGGAAATGCATATCATTATCGGACATATGCTGTGCGAAGAGATCGAAAATGCATTTGTAAAATAAGTAATTATGCAAAGAACTTTTCAGGACTTCATTTATCATATACAGGGTGAACGACAATTGTCACCCAATACGGTACAATCTTACCGAACCGACATTACCCGTTATCTTGCCTATTTGGATGAACATCATGTGCTAAAAGCAGACTTTATTTCCACTGATCATGTGATCACGTATATAGAAGAACTTGCAAAGATCCCACTTGCACCTAGTTCTTTGGCAAGAAATCTCTCTTCGATCCGTATGTTTCACCGTTTTATGGTCAATGAAGGCTACTGCCAAAAAGACATAACGGAAAATATCGATTCCCCCAAACTCCCTAAACGCTTGCCAAAAATATTGGATATCCCTGATATTGAAGCCATCTTTGCCAATATAGATATCGAAACTGACGGTGGTGTGCGTGATCGTGCTATGCTGGAATTGCTTTATGGAAGCGGTCTGCGAATATCAGAACTGCTTTCTCTCAGACTACCGGCCTTGATGATGGAAGACGGATGGGTAAAAGTCTTTGGCAAAGGTTTTAAAGAACGTATTGTCCCGGTTGGGAATGAGGCCAAAAACTGGCTTTCAATCTACATACAACATGTTAGACCTTTGCTTGCAAAAAATCTTAAAGCAGAGGATATCATTTTCCTTAATATGCGCGGAACCCCCCTTTCACGAATGGGAGTTTGGAAGATCATCCAAAAATATACCAATTTAGCACATATTGACAAAGCAGTCTCCCCCCATGTGTTCCGCCATTCTTTTGCCACTCATTTACTTGAAGGTGGTGCCGACCTACGCGCCGTACAGGAAATGCTGGGACATTCGGATATTGCAACCACACAAATTTATACTCACCTTGACAGAAATTATTTAAAAGAAGTTCATAAAACCTTTCACCCCAGGGAAAAACTCACACAATGAATCCACAAATCATGAATTATGTATCAATGGTCATTCCGATCTTGCTCGCTTTGACCGTTCATGAATACTCACACGGTTATGTTGCCTATCGCTTAGGCGATAATACCGCAAAAAATATGGGGCGATTAACTTTGAACCCCATTTCTCATATCGATCCTATCGGATTGATCATGCTTTTCGTTATCGGCATGGGTTGGGCAAAACCGATCCCAATCAATATTTATGCTTTCCAACATCCCAAACGGGATTTAGCATTCTCAGCCGCTGCCGGCCCTGCATCTAATTTTATCATGGCGGCTATTACCGGACTTTGTTTTAGAATATTCCCTCAATTGATACCCATGACCAATGATCCGGGAATCATCCTTTTCCTAAAACTTAATTTACTCTATTTCATGCTGATTAATGTCGGACTCGGAATATTTAATCTTATTCCCATTCCACCGCTTGACGGTTCAAAGATACTTCGGGGATTTTTGCCGAATAAATATGTATATATTATTGATTATTTGGAACGATACGGCGGATTCGTTTTAATAGCTATTGTATTGATCGGTAGAATAACGGGATTCTCGATCTTTGGTAAATTGATAGGTCCGCTTATTAACGGTTTGGTTCGCTTTTTTAGTGGGATACAATTATGATCAATTTTCTTGGGTATAATGAAAAAGATTTTCCCATACCTGAATTACCAACTGACGATGCTTGTATTGGTCGCGTGATCGAAGAACATCGTGAACGGTATTTTGTCATGTGCGAGCAGGGTGTTATCGAAGCTGGCGTTACGGGCAAAATCATGTTTACATCCGCTTCCAAAGACAAATTTCCGGCAGTAGGCGATTGGGTTATTCTAACTCCCATGGATGGCGAACAGGGCATAATTCATCAGATACTTCCACGCAAAACGGTTTTCCATCGTCAAGCGAGTGGGAGAAAAGCCGGTGAACAGGTCATAGCAGCTAATATTGACATTGCCTTTGTGGTAATGTCGGGCGATGAAGATTTCAGTCTGAACCGACTTGAACGATATTTAACTATTATTTACGAAGGCAATATCACGCCGGTGATCATTCTTAATAAAACTGATCTTTTCACAAAAGAAGAAGTTGATGAATTTATTAAAGAGATCAGATCACGCCATCCGGATGCGAAATTGATCTGGACATCCGCACTGACCGAAACCGGACTAAAATATGTTGTCGAACATTTATCTCCCTCTAAAACCTATTGTTTTGTTGGCTCATCGGGTGTCGGTAAATCATCATTGATCAATCGTCTGATCGGCGGCGAGCGCCAGCGCGTAGATATTATCAGTGATTCCACGGCAAAAGGGAAACATACAACCACCTACCGCGAATTGATCGAATTGGAAAACGGTAGTTTTCTTGTTGACACTCCCGGTATGCGTGAGGTAGGTATTAGCGGCTCAGATATTGGACTGGAAGAAACTTTTGCCGATATTATAAGCGTTGCAGAAAATTGCCGTTTCCGGGATTGCACTCATACCGGTGAACCCGGGTGTGCCGTTATTGCCGCTTGTAAAAGCGGAAAATTGAACGAAGCAAAACTGGAAAATTATTTACGACTGAAACGGGAATCTGATTTTTACCAAATACAAGGATATGAGCGCCGTCAAAAAGGCAAATCATTTGCAAAAATGGTCAAAGAGGCCAAAAATTACAATAAAAAGAAAACGAAGGAATAAAGCCAATCTTTACTCTTTCAAGTTTTGAGGGACAGACCATTGCCGATTAATAATTCTTAATAATAAATGTGATACAGATAAGATATTTGGAAGCTGTCTCGCTCCGACGCATAATCAATTGATAATTGAAAAAGGACAATTGACAATTAAATATTATCCAAGTGGCTACCGTTTATTGCTTTCTCTTGATTTCTGATTAGTACTCACAGCATACTCTTGATTGGTAAGCAAAAAAAGAAGGGATCATTTAAACTTGTTCAACCCCGCTGGGGTTGTAAAGGAGGAAATATAAGTGTCTATATTATTATTGAACTCTTATAGGGTTCTTTTTTGTTCATTATAAAAGCTATAAATGCTATTTGAAGAAATCCCGAGGCGGCAGACTTATAATATAAAGAAAAAATATCTCTTTACACTCTTGGTGACATACAAGGGATTCAATAACGGTATAGGCTCAAATTCACTAAGCACATAACCCCGGCGGGGTTGAATATAATTAAGCAGCATTTTTTGTTCTAAGGGCCATGACAACGCAGAGATCCTAATCCGCCGGCTGATGGGCAGGTGTCGATCCCCTACTTTTATCTTCCTCCTACGCTACCTCGAAGTATCGGGACGGAAGACACGCTTTACAATAATCTTTATTCTTCATTCAGAGTTGTTCTCTCTCTGAATCCTTCACCTTG
>CAYPTO010000160.1:0-4073 GCA_964413625.1 uncultured bacterium | reverse complement strand
ATGATAAAATCCAACTTGAAAAATGAAGCTATGATCATCGCCGAAACTGTTGTCACTAAACTTATAACCGTTTTACGAGATACGTAGGTTTGGATCTTTTTTTGAATTTCCTTAACAATTCCCGGTTTTATATTAGCCTGATATTTTAGCAGGATCGATTCTAAACGCTCGCTTAAATTCTTTCTTTCTGCAACGATGAACATCATAAGCAATAGCATCAGGATCAGAGCTACGACAAAATCAAGAAAATTTCCCATAACAGATGTAATAAAGCTCTGCAATGATATTCTATCGGCCAATTCAAACCAATTCACTTTATCTTTAAAGAAATATTGAGCATCTTCCAGCGGTATCTTTAATTGAGACATCACATTATTAAAGGTAATGATCAATTTATCCTGATATTTGGGAAATTCACTCACAAATGAACTGATGCTTGCATAAATAACCGTACCCAGCAAAAACAGAATGACCGTGACAATGATCAGCAAAAGGATCATGATAACAAAATTAGGAACCTTTTTTCTTGATAGAAAGCTCACAATGGGGCCAAATAAAAAAACAAAAAAAACAGACAGGAACAAGGGAATAAAGATATTACTCAGTTCCTTCAAAAAGAATATGACAATAACACCGGCTATCAATATAAGTAAATTCCGCAGATAAATATTCATCTTGAGTTGATCTTGTAATTTTGTGGGCATTTATCACCTGTGTTTAACATTTAAAGTTTATATATTTTGTTCATATTTACAAGAATATTCTTTTTAATTTACCATGATTTTTGCATGCCGCATTTCCCTGATTGTTCCATGCTGCGAATACATTATTATAATTATGCCTATGTAATCAAATGTTTTACTCTATTTTATATTAATTGGTTAAAAGATTGACACAACTAGATTATTTTTGTAATTTATAGCGTTAAATACATAAAAACCAAGTAAATGTAAATGAGCCTAAAAATATATAATATCTCCAAACGAGTATCACCCTTTACTCCGGCATCGACTGAGGGTGATTTTATTTCCAACACGTCAAAGATTTTTAATGAAAACAAGATTGACGTTAGAGTCTTCCTTCCCCGTTATGGATATATCTCCGAAAGAAAATATATCTTGCGAGAAGTAATACGTTTAAAAGAGATATCCGTTAATATCGACAATGAAGAAACCATATCTTCCGTAAAATCAGCTTTTATTCCGGAATCCAGGGTTCAGGTTTACTTTAATATTTTTCCTGAATTTTATAAAGAGGTCACAAAACAGGTTACAAGCAATTATCAGCAACCAAAGAACCCCAATGTATTCAATACCTTTTTAATGTATAGTTTTGCCGCATTGAATACACTCGAACGTCTTTATTGGCAGCCTGATGTTATTTTGTGCTACAATTGGCATTCGGCTTTAATCCCCATCTTGCTAAAAACAGTATTAAAAGACCATGAATGGTTTGCAAACATCAAGGTAGTTTCTGTTCTAAGCTCAGATGAATCTTTCTATTCATTTCCGGAAAATTCCCTTAAGAAATTTAATTTTAAAGATTATAACGGTCTTATTGATCCGGCAGACTTTCTACACACATCACTTACCCATTCAGATGCCGTTATCCGCTTAAACTCTAAAAAAGACAACAAATTAGATTCGTTTCTGAAAAATAAAAATATTGCTGAAGTTTTATCTTCAAAGAAGGAACATAATAAAATATTCGACATAAACACCTCTAACAATAACAAAGAATTTTGGGGCCCAATTGCAAAAGAACTATATGAATTCCTCGACAGTCTGTAAACAAGTTACTACAACCGCAGCTCAACGTCAAAGTAAATTTACTTTGGCTTTTTTTTGCTTTGTTGTTCTTACAGTACTAATGTCATCCTGTGATGTGAACATTTTCCAAACACCTTACGGGAATAAAACTTTAACCGTTGATACTTTGTCTTACGATCAATCCATCATAACCGGGATCAAAAATCTCAATGTCGATGCTTCCGGAAATGCTCTTTACCAAAATAAAGTTGGTAATAATGATGATCTAATGGCAAAATTTCTGATCAAATTCACTAATTTTGTCTCACTTACCGGTTTACCCGATTCCGTGTACGCAACGATCAATAATGCAAATATCGTGCTTTATGTTGCAGATTATTGGGGTAGCGAAGATAATATCTCTTTAGATATATCAATGGTCGAGGCTGACACGTCACTTTATTGGGCGAACAACACGGAGGTAAATGAAGCCTTCAGCCTGATCGAAGGAAACACCTCATATTACAGGACCTTTAATGTCGCAACTGATTTAGACTCGGTGTTCATTCCTATAGATCTTGAGCTGGTAAATGACTGGTTTGAATATCCCGATTCAACTTATGCAAATAACGGATTTGTCGTTACAAAAACAAATGACACTGAAGGTATGATCGCTTTCCATACGATCGAATACTCTTCCGGTAATTATGATCTGCGTCCCCGCTTGAATTTGGAGTGTAGTATTTACGACACCAATAACGTCTATATAAAAGACAGTACTTTTTATGTTATCGGCGGCGGAGACATACAATATACGGAAAGTAACGCCGCGATCAATGATTCACTATTTTACCTTTCCCAGGGCAATATCTTCAGATCCTATATCGAAATGGATGACCTGAGACAAGACACATTGCTTGGTCCAACCGACCTTTTAAATAAGGCTGAACTAAAATTGGTTCTAAAACCTCTGGATAAAATGATCGCAAGTGGTGATTCTCTTAATATAACCACCCGTTTGTTCAAGACGGATTATTGGAGACAGGACAGTATTGCTTATACCTATACCGCCTATTCACCTAAATTCACCGATAATGATGATACGATCAGCATAGATATTTCTCAACTATTACAGTATATGATCTCAAATCCAAAAGAAATGGCTCATGAAGGATTGTTCTTTTATTTGAACAAAGAATATAATGATTTTAATTTTATAACGATAGATCCGGCTAAAACAGAACTGAATATTGTATATACAAGGGTTAAAGATGAATAAAAAAACACTACTTATAACTACTTTAGTACTATCTTTCTCATTTGCTTTTGCCGGTGTATTTGAACTTTACGGACTTGGAAAAGTCGGAATGAATTATTCCGTATCCGCTTTAGGCAGAGCTAAAAGCTCAACAGCCTATTCTGACACCCTCACTATCAACTTACAGAATCCGGCCAACCTGGCATATATTCAAAAAGCCGGGATCGAGATGGCAATAAATTCTAACCACAATAATATTTCAGGAACCGGAAATACCGATAACTATACCGGGTTTTTCTATGGAATGATCAAATTTCCCTTATCACAAAAAGGTGGTTTTACTCTCGGACTGGCTCCTCTTACTTCTTCACATGCCTCATATCAAATTATTGATGAAGTTAATGAGTATAATGAAACCGCCACATCGATCGGGAACATATATTCCGCCACAATTGGTGCTGGCTATTCTTTCTTTAAGCATGGTGAACTTGCCATTGGGGCCAGTGCGGATTTTCTGATCGGTGGTTATAATATTGTAAAAGAAATGGACTTTACATCAAATTTGTATTCAGATGTTATCATAGAAACGGATGAAGGGTTTACAGGATGGAAATTTTCCGGCGGCATAAGCGTAAAGCCAATTAAGAACCTTACATTGGGCGCCGCCTACTCCTATGTTAATAATTCATCCCGCCGACAAATCACAAATTATATGACCAATCGCCCAAATAATCCATCATATTTCTATTCTTATATCGATACTGTGGAATACAGTAATACTTCTGTATTTCCAAATCGCTTTTCTCTAGGTCTTGCATATATGCCAATTCCACGTTATATTTTCACATTGGATTGGATGCAGTACCAATTTGGTGATCTTGAATCGGATTTTTCATTTAATCCGTTTTACGAAGGATCACAAATATTACCTTTCAATCATTACGGATTAGGTTTTGAAAGACAAGGGCAACTAAATGAGTATTTACCGTATTATCAATCACTAACATATCGTGGTGGTGTTTTTTACGAAGAACAATATATGGCAAATTCATTAGGAATCCCGGTTA
>CAYPTO010000159.1:0-4087 GCA_964413625.1 uncultured bacterium | reverse complement strand
CGTGGAGATCAATGATAGAATTTGAAATAGTTTCATCGAGAGAGTCTGTCTGAGTATGAAGAACGACGATCATCTCATCCCCGCTCTCGAAGATCGTATTCATTTTATCATAAGAATCTTTTGCTTCGGATTTGTTTGGCATGAAGATCATCATATCGGGATTGATCTTTAATTGAAAAAGTCCGGCTACACCCAAAAGCATGAGCAAGGCAAATAAGATGAAAAAGGGTTTGTTCTTTTTTTCAACAATGTTGGTAAAATTGGAATATGGTATCATGATGGGTTTCGCTTTATTTGTTAAAGTTTAAAATCACAAAGAACTGAGATCAGTTTTCCGATTTCTTCATCGCTATGAGCTGACGACAAGGTGAATCTGAAATAATCCGGTTTCTCCGGATAGCGGATAAAGGAAGGATAGATGCCGGCGTTTTCAAGCATATCTGCCAGACGTTTACTTTCATTTTTATCTTTAATGAAAATGTTGATGCCGGGTGCGGCATTAACGGGGATATTATATCCGCAAGTCTGAAGTTCTTGTTTGATCTTCAGGCTTCTTTTCTGAATTAGGGTGATCAGATTTTGATTATCATTAAGATAATCTAATGATGCGATCGCCGCGGCAACAGTTGGAAGCGGCATAGCTGATGTTGTGGCATAGGCGGTCGTTTTTCTCACTCCGGCAACACATCCGGCAAGCCCCGAAACAAATCCTCCGGCTACGCCAACGGCCTTGGACAAAGACCCCGTGATCAATAAATGCTTTTTCGAAATATTAAATTGCTCGACCGCTCCACGGCCATGTTCTCCAAGAAGTCCCATGGCGTGCGCTTCATCAATTACCAAAGCACCTTCGTACTTTTCAACAATAGCTTCATAATCTTTCAGCGGCGGAAGCTGTGCATAAACAGAGTCGGTAACCACGCAGGGCTTCCTGCCATGATCTTTGATTTGCTCGTCCCATTTTTCAAGATCCTCGGGGATCTCCATACTCGGCAATCCACTCATTTTGATCGCCACTTTCAGGCTGGGGTGACACTTGGGATGGTAGTAACAAAAAATTTGTTTTTCTTCAAGGACCTCAAACAGTGCGATATTGGCCATGTAGCCGGTAGGCAGCAAAGCAGTATCTTCCGTCCCGAGAAATTTCGTTATTTTGTTCTCAAGCTCTATGTGTAAAGGATGATTCCCGGTGGTCACCCGCGATCCGCCGCAGTTCAGTCCATATATTTCCAGGGTTTGCTTTATTGCTTCATGAAGCTTAGGATTTCTCGACATGCGATGGTAATCGTATCCTCCGAAGAAGAGATATTTTTTATTATTCCAAATGATATGGACCAGATCAACAGGTTGTAAAATAGGTGTGGGCATGTAAACGCTTCCTTATCCTTTGTGCATGTAATATATTCTATAAAGTTGTAAATGTAAAGACGCGATTAATTATCAACCCCGAGTTTATCGAGGGGTTAAATTCTAAATATCCCGGGATGAAATCCCGACTATTGTGCCACCTAAATTGTACAAGCCTGATTTTAAAGAAGGGTTTTACTTACCTACGCTCAAGATGCGGCAAAACGAGATCTCAAAAAAATATTTGAAATTCCAAACAAGACTTTGAATTTTCTCACGTTTCATTATCCTACGCCAAGACTTCGGCTGACAAGAAAACTTACATCTTCGCCCGGGCTATGATGGACAGGCCATTCATTGGGGCTTTTGCACCCTTATTCTCTTTGTACCTAAATCCTAAGATATTCTTTGTGGTATTTTGTGTTTTTCGTGTTTTTCCAACTTCGCCAAGGCTTCGCTGGGCATGTGTGTGAGGTATTTCATTTTTAATTTTCAATTTTCCATTATTTATCTTTACATTTCACAGTAATAAAAAGGAGTATTATGGACTTTCTAAGCAATCTTCCCCCCAATCTTGCTTACTATCTGGTTATCCCGCTTATGATTATGTTAGCAAGAATTTGCGATGTGACCATTGGGACGTTCCGTATTATTCTGGTTTCCCGTGGAGAGCGCCTGTATGCTTCCATTGCAGGATTCTTTGAAGTTTTGATCTGGATCGTGGTTGTATCTCAAGTAATGAATAATTTGGGTGGTATGATTAATTACATAGCCTATGCGGCCGGATTTGCTATGGGTAATTATATCGGGATTACATTGGAAAGAAGACTGGCCATGGGTATGGTTGTGATGCGAGTTATTACCAATAAACCTGCAGATGAATTAATAGAGCATCTTAAACAAGAATATCATGGCGTAACATCCATTGCCGCCAGAGGCGTATCCGGTGAAGTTAGATTGGTCCTTGCTGTTGTGAAAAGAAAAGATATGCCCTATTTTTTAAAAATAGTTAAAAATTATAATCCCAAAGCCTTTGTTTCGGTGGAAGATGTTCGTCATTTAAGTGAAACATATCTACCACCAAGAACCAAAGGTCGAAATATTGTAGATCGTAAAATGAAATTCAGCCTTAAACGTAAGTAATTTTTTCAGGCATATGTACGGGAGGCTCTGGAGCTTCCCCTTATATCATAGGTGAATCTAGAGTCGCCCGTACATTTTTTCTTATTTCACTCTTGAATATTCAATTTTTCAACGCTTCAACATTTCAACCTTAACAAATAGAATTGATATTGCATTCCTGAAATAAATTCCTGAAATTATTTCTCATTGGATAATCAGTGAAAAAAAGAAGCTGTGTAAAAAATTTTAAGGAGTCAATAATGAAAAAATGGACATGGATTTTTGCTGTATTGATGCTCCTGATCCTAAGTTCATGTGGAGAAAAAATGATCAAAGCACCAATTGCAAAGAAGGTCAACAAAGAAATGACCATTCACGGTGACACACGTGTGGACCCGTATTACTGGTTGAAGGAACGGGAAAATCCGGAAGTGATTTCTTATCTTGAAGCAGAAAACGCTTATGTGGCAAGCAAGATGAAGGACACAGAGCACTTACAAAAAAAACTATACAAAGAAATGATCGCACGTATTAAACAGGATGATACATCCGTACCATATCGTATGAATGGCTATTTATACTATAGTCGTTACGAAAAGGGTAAAGAATATCCGATCTATTGCCGTAAAGTTAGCGAAGATGCAGAAGAAGAAATTTTGATCAATGTTAATGAATTGGCCGAGGGATATGCTTTTTATCGGGTTTCGGGAATTTATGTATCTCCCGATAATCAAATGCTTGCTTTTGGCGAAGATACCCTCAGTCGCCGAAAATATACTTTGCGCTTTCTGAATTTGAAAACCCGCGAATTTTTACCCGATCAGATCGTAAATACACCCGGCGGCGTAGCTTGGGCCAACGATAATAAAACCATTTATTATAATCTCAAAGACGAAACGCTTCGTCCATCGCAAACCTGGCGACATGAATTGGGCAAGGATGTGAAAGATGATAAACTGATCTTTGATGAAAAAGATGACACTTTTTATCACGGCGTTTATCGCTCTATGAGTGGTAAATATATTATGTTGGTTTCAGAATCGACCTTGACCACTGAATATAGTTTTATTGATGCCAATGATCCGACTTCAGATCCGGTTGTTATTCAAGAGCGCATACGGGGATTAGAATATCATCCCACGGATGTAGGCTCAGTGTTTTATATTCGGACCAATGATAATGCTCCAAATTTCAAATTGGTTGCAGCTCCGATCAATGCGCCTAGTATAAAAAACTGGAAAGACATTGTGCCACATCGTAAGGATGTTCTTCTTGAAAGCACCGAATTTTTTAAAGATCGTTACGTTTTGCAAGAACGAAGCAATGCTCAGCCGCGCCTGAGAATTGTCAGCTATGACGGAAAATTTGACGATTATATTGAATTCGACGAAGAACCCTATGATATTTGGATCAGCACAAATCGCGAATTCGATTCCCCAACCCTTCGCTTTGGATATGAATCTATGACCACTCCGAGCTCAACTTTTGATCAAAACCTGATCACCGGTGAACGGGAACTAAAAAAACAACGGGAAGTCCTAGGTAAATTTGATCCAAAGGATTATGAAACAAAACGCATGTGGGCCGAAGCACGTGACGACGTGAAAGTTCCGATGTC
>CAYPTO010000158.1:0-4103 GCA_964413625.1 uncultured bacterium | reverse complement strand
AGAACAAGGATTGCCAAAAAATGCAAATGTACTGCTCTTTAATGATGGTGCAGTCTTTGGGCGCTGTGCCGCCGCACGTCGCATCGTAGGTGAACCGAATGTGGATACGAAGATCTATTCGGGTAAGATTCGGGAAGCAATATATGGAACCCGCTATCGCAAGATGTACCACGCAGAGGCCATTATCGGACTGGATGAAGATTTTATGATCAAAGCTCATTTACTCATTCCCGAAAATCATGAAAATATTCTTTTATCATGGATGCTTAACTTTCAATATTTTAGTGATAAAATAAAATCCCGTTATGTCAATTCACGTAAATTACTTGAAGGCGATGTCTATATCTTTTCAGATCCCGATTGGGAACACAAAGAACACCCTCTCGGCTTGACTTTTTTTGATCCCGAATACAACTGCGCCGCGCTTCTTGGTATGCGTTACTTCGGTGAGTTTAAGAAAGGCACTTTGACACTTGGCTGGGGCACCGCTGCCAGGAATGGTTATGCCTCCTGCCACGGCGGCTTAAAACGCTATAATCTTGGAAAAGATCATAATTACACTGTTGCGGTTTTCGGACTGTCCGGCTCAGGGAAATCAACCATCACCCATGCAAAACATGGCAATAAATATGATGTGACGGTTCTGCATGACGATGCATTCATTATCAATGCCGATAAAAAATACTCTATCGCTTTAGAACCCACATATTTTGATAAAACCCAGGATTATCCAATGAACTGTGAGGATAATAAATTCATACTGACTCTGCAAAATAATGGTGCAATTCAGTATGAAGATGGGAAAATATATCCCGTTACAGAAGACCTGCGAAACGGAAACGGCCGAGCTGTTAAATCAAGATTTTGGACGCCAAATCGGGTGGATCGCATAAATGATCCGATCAATTCCATTTTTTGGTTAATGAAAGACCCTACCATTCCTCCGGTGATCAAACTGGACGGCGCCTCTCTCGGATCCGCCATGGGTGCAACATTGGCAACAAAACGAACCAGTGCAGAACGATTGGCTCCCGGTGTTGATCCCAATGCCCTGGTTGTGGAGCCCTATGCAAATCCTTTCCGTACCTATGCGCTTGAACTTGATTATTCGCGCTTCAAAAAACTTATTGAAGATGGTGTTGATTGCTATGTGCTGAATACCGGTTTCTTCATGGGTAAAAAAGTCGAGCCGAAACACACTCTCGGCATTATCGAATCCATTATTGAAAACAAAGCCAAATTTAAAACATGGGCCCCCTTTGAAGATATCGAGATCATGGAAATAGACGGTTTTGATGCATCATTGGGAAATGAAGAATATCGCAAAGAATTTATAGCCCGCTTTAATGATCGCATTAAGTACATTGCCTCACGCGATACTGAAAAAGGTGGGATGGATAAACTTCCCGCTGATGCGCTGGAATCTCTGAAAGCGGTTATTGCGAAACTGAAATAATCAACTAAATTATATTACGGAAGCGGAGAATTAAGGTTTTGATTCTCTGCTTTTTTTGCTATAGAACATATTTGCTTGGTAAGATATGAGATATAAGAGAAATATCTTCGACATGCACCGGCTGTAAAAGCTACAGCTTTGATATTCCGAATAACGAACAAGAATCTCCTTCGTCAAGACTCCGGAGATTAAAATCAACGATTTTAGATTGTTAATTGAAGATTATTGATTTATGATGTGGAATGAGGATTGGCGATGGCAGGGAACAGATAATACTTGATTCTAAAATAACTCTCATTTATCGTTCATCATTATTTGATTAAAAGCATCTTCTTTGTATCAACGATCCTTTGATCTGCTTTCATAACACAAAGATAAACCCCCGAAGATTCTTTCGATGCGTCCCAAATAATTTCATACTCTCCCGCATCAACATAATTATTAAGCAGTTCTGTAACCAAAATTCCTCGCATATTATAGATACTAAGCTCCAAATGGCTAAAGATCGGTAACCGGAAACTAACAACAGTCCTTGGATTAAATGGATTGGGATAATTTTGATTTAAATAATATTCTTGGGGAATATCGATCTCGTTATCGATCGTAAGTCCCAATTCAGAAAATTGAAAAAAATCTCTCATAAGCGCATTGCGTTTTTCCCGGGGATATATTGTTTCAAAGGGAAAACCGAGTACCATGATCTTTCCGGCTTGAGATCCACCCGGAAACATACCTTCAAAAACTATCCCCGCCGCCCCGGTACTACATCCCGTATATTTCAAAAATGTCCGCGCATCATTTAAGGGTGTAAACACATCCGGATAGCGAACATTATAAGTACCATGTGTACCGTTATCAAAAGAGAATGACAATAGATCTGAAAATATGGTATCTCCACTTGTTTCTACATTATAATAAGTCCCTGTCGCATTATTGGGAGCATCCTGAGCATAAGCTATATGTAAGAAATTATGACAAAAGGTTTTATCTGATATACTGCCTTTATTGTCGAGATCCCAAGCGATCTCTGTACCCGAGACAAATACTTTTCCACCGTTCTTTAGATAATTCTCCATGATATCCTGTTCGGCATCACTGAAAGTTTCGTCAGCTGTACTTTCTTCTCCTAAAATGTAAATAAGATCGGAATAAAAAGGAAAACTCAGAAACCCGTCAGTCAAGGCCTCATTTGTTGCCGAAACAAGAGTATATCCATTTGCCAAAACCGCTTCAGCATGCTGTTGGATAAAGTTTAGAGTGTTCCCGACCGTAGTACGATCAAAACCATTCACAATCAATACAGGTTGCTCTACGGTCGTTACAGAAACAGCAAGCACCTCGGAAAAAGGTCCTGTCCCTGCTCCATTTACAGCTGCGACCTTCATGTAGTAGCAACTGTCAGCTTCCAGTCCCGTAATAAACATGTTGGCAGTATCGCAATATGTCGTATCGGGAAAAGATAATCCATCAAAACTATAAATAATCATGAAAGAATCAACTTCTGAGAGATAATGAGTTTTCAGTTGAATGCTTCCATAGCTATCCGCAGGTAAAAGAGCCAAAGAATATATTCTTTCCGGAAGTGCAGGCATATAGGTTGTGAAATACCAGGGAGCTGTCCAAAGTTCTTCTCCGTGTATACGAACTTTCCAGTAATAACGTGTTTGAACATTTAAGAATGTTTCACAAAAAAAACTATTTGTATCAATATGTGTAAAATGACAAAGAGTATCACTAAACGTATCCTTATCGGAGATCAGTAATTCAAATTCTTTGCCAGGAATATGTTGCCAGGAAAATTCAGGCTTCTGTGTGACATTTCTTGCTCCGTTTACCGGTGTTTGCAATTGTGCAACGGTATTGGTCGTATCAGTGAAATACATTTGAAAATCGTCAACAAGCCGGACAGTATCGATGCTACCGTCATTAAAGTGCAGGGTCATATTTTGAGCATATACAGGAAACAAAGTAGAGATGATCAATAGTATAAAAATAATCATTTTTTTCATTATTAGCTCTTAATACCTGTATCGCGGTAATCTCATGATACCGTTTTCATCACTAAGCAGTTTATATAAAATAGAATCACGCAATATCGTTTCCGCATTCATAGGCACACCGTCCACCCGGACAATATTATTCACTAGGCGAATACCGTGACTGTAATCAACATACCAATCGACATGCCCTGTATATAAGGGCTGAATAGCCGTTCCACTAGTATAATGCCAACCGTAAATAGCCACATATCCCGGTTTTGTTTTGACCGCATTACAAATCACCACATCTTTTTTGATTCCGGCGATCAGTTCATGGATCGTTCCACCGGCCATTTCTCTTGCAGCATTGATATCCGTATTATGTTCAATGAACTTGTAAACTTGCGAATTATTATCTGCTACCGGATAATAGGGGATCGGATCCAGATGTACGGTCGCATGTTGCCATATATCATCACAAAGTTTTGTGGTTGTTAAAATACACCCATATGCATCCGCGATTTTCTGGGCTGTTGAAGGACCCATGGGAATGCGACAATAATCCTCGTTCGTACCAATGGAAAGATAATCAGTCATGACATCATATTCCACGGTATGATTTGTGCCGTTAACATCTTTAAAGGTAGAAGTAAGCGTAATAAAATCTC
>CAYPTO010000157.1:0-4116 GCA_964413625.1 uncultured bacterium | reverse complement strand
CATTGGATTGATCTTTTTTATTTTCAGCTTACAAATGAGATCGTTCAAAGCAACATTTATGTCGGTATTACCGGCGATTGTCGGCGCTTTGTGGACGCTCGGGCTGGCGGGTTGGATCGGAGAAAAAGTTTCTATTATAACGGCCATAGCCCCGATCTTTACGATCATCATCGGAAGTGCGGATGGCTTGCATTTTGTATCACATTATCTTGATGCGCGCGCCAAAGGCGAGGAAAAGAAAAAGGCTGTCGGCAGTACCTTGAGTCTGGTCGGTGTCCCTATGGTCATCACGACCGTGACGTCCATTGGTGGATTTTTATCATTACTGATTATGGATACAAACGCGGTTCGTGAGCTTGCTATTTTTACTGCAACCGGAATTGCTTTTGCCGGCTTGGCGACCTGGTTTATTTTACCTTTATTCCTGATAAATAAAGTAAATTTTAAAACAGAGCGCACAGTTCCTAGAATTACCGGCGCGGGCTTGAAAAAACTATGGGGTGCTCCTGCAGTGATCATTACGATTATTGTAATAGGCCTTAGTATCTTGGGTTACCCAAAAGTAAAAACCGATTTCAATGAATTGTCAATGTTCAAGAAATATACGGATGTTTACAGAAGTGCCGAAGCTATCTCTGAAATCCAGGGTGGTAGCATGCCGGCATATATATTTATTCAAACCGAGAATGATATTCTTGACGAAAATTTAAAAAAAGAAATATCCCGGTTAACAGATAGTCTGCAGCAATACGGAAAAATTATATCACCTTATGATATAGTAGCCCGTATTATGGATCAACCCATGATGCATATGTTAAGATTGACGTCTTCAGATCGGGATATTATTCGCGATATTCTTGCTCAAAAAGATCTGCCTCTAAAACATATGATCGACCTTGAAAATAACGCAGTAAAAATAACTGTTTTACCATCAAAAATTGACCATAAAAGCCTTTTAGGCATGAAACAAATTGTTCAAAACGCAAATATTCCCAATACAAGCGTTACCATTACAGGAATGACTTTTATCATGGACGAGCTTAATCAATCAATGGTGAAAAACCTCAGGAACACCTTGATCTTATCATTTATCGTGATGTTCGTACTCCTGTTTGCTACATTCAGGAAACTGATCCCGGTACTTATTTCTCTTGTCCCTATTTTAGTCACATCTTCATTTTTATATGGTTTCTTGGGGCTTTCCGGAATGTCTCTTACTGTAATGACGGCTATGGTCTTCAGTATTACTGTGGGGATCGGTGTTGACTATGCCATTCATCTGACCTCGGTTGCACTAAAATTGAAAAATATAGATCTTGCATTTGATTATGCCGCACGCCCGATCATGACAAATGCTCTCGGTTTAGCGATTGGTATGACAGCTTTGATGACCACTCCCTTAACGTTACATTTACACATTTCTATTATGATGTGGGTATCCATGATACTTTCAATGTTCTTGAGTCTGTCGTTATTACCAACCTTGCTGCGTGCTTATTTGAAGAAAAATTAATATCTCTATAGAGGCGCAAGATCTTGCGCCTCTATACCTTCCATTATTTTAACCGAATTTTGCGTCTTAAGAGATTTTTTTATGGGTATTTGCGCTTTGTATTTGTATTTTTCTCTGATAAAGGAAGGATGACATGTTAGATATTAAAGAAATTCGTGAAAACCCCGAATTGACTCGTCAACGGGTTGAAACAAAAAATGTTAAAATTGATATTGATGCTCTTTTAGCTTTAGATGATCGTCGTAAAAATCTCAGTAAAGAAACCGATGATATGAAATTCCGTCGCAATACGGCGTCTCAAATTATCAGTTCAAAAAAACGCAATAAAGAAGATGCATCTGCAGAGATCGCCGACATGCAGATACTCAGCGCTAAAATAAAAGAGAATGATGCTGAATTGGCAACTATTCAACTGGATCTAAAAACAAAATTACTTGCCATCCCGAATTATCCCAGTAAAGAAACTCCGATTGGGAAAAGTGAAGCAGATAATGTGATCGTTTCTTCCTGGGGGAAGATCCCAAAATTTGAATTTGAACCAAAAGATCATTTGGATATAGCCGAAAATCTAAAAATGCTGGATCTTAAACGTGGAGCAAAGATCGCCGGAAGCGGTTTCTCGCTCTATACCGGTTGGGGTGCACGTTTGGAACGCGCTTTGATCAATTTCATGCTGGACATTCACGTCAACGAACACGGATATACGGAAATATTCCCCCCCTATCTTGTCCTTTCGGATTCAGCTACCGGTACCGGACAATTACCTAAAATGGCTGATGATATGTATTATCTCAAAGAAGATGATCTTTGGCTTATTCCCACTGCGGAAGTTCCCGTTACCAATATGCATCGCGATGAAGTATTGCCTCCTTCAGATCTCCCAATTAAATATGTTGCTTACTCCGCTTGTTTTCGCAGAGAAGCGGGATCTTATGGTAAAGATACTCGCGGACTGCAGCGTCTTCACCAATTTAATAAAGTTGAAATGGTCCAATTTGTCAGCCCTGACGATTCCTATGCGGCTTGGGAAGATCTCATAGGCAATGCCGAAACTGTTCTGCAAAAGCTTGAACTCCCCTATCGGGTTCTTGAATTATGTACAGCCGATCTAAGTTTTGCGGCTGCCCGTTGCCGTGATATTGAACTTTGGGCACCGGGTTGTGAAAAATGGCTGGAAGTATCTTCCTGTAGCAATTTTGAAGATTTCCAAGCACGCCGGGCTAATATTCGTTATAAAGATGACACAGGTATGCATTTTGTACATACACTTAATGGTTCCGGTGTTGCAACGCCACGTCTTATGATCGCTATTATTGAAAATTACCAGCAAGCGGATGGCAGTATCTTGATCCCTCAAGTATTACAGCCTTATCTCGGAATTAATAAAATTGAAATCTGATCATGAATAAAGTCAGCTTTTTAAGAAATATCTTTATTTATATCCATGTTTATATTGGAAATATTTTTATTGGCGGTTTTATTATTCTTTCATCTCCCTTTATTAAGAAAATGACCACATTCAACAAGATGATCAGAGCTTGGGGACGATGGGCCATGTGGGCTATGCCGGGAAAAGTTAAAGTCAATGGACTGGAAAATATAGAAAAAGGGAAACCCTATATCGTGATAGCCAATCATGAGAGCACGGTTGATGTATTTTATATACTGGGCGAACTACCCATACCTATGCGTATGGTTGCCAAAGAAGAATTAAGAAAAACGCCTTTCTTGGGTTCGGCTATGAAACGCACGGGGTTTATATTTGTTGATAACAAAAATAAAGGCCGTTCAATAGATTATATGAATGATCGCTTCGAACGTTTAAAAAAAGAGAAGCTCTCTTTAATGGTTTTTCCGGAAGGAAGTCGTTTTAAAGATACTCTTCTGGCTAAATTTCGCTTGGGAGCTTTTGTTATGGCCATTCAAAACAAAATGCCGATCCTTCCCGTTGTAATGAACGGCAATCGTGAAATGATGCCACCGGAAAGTAAATCCTTTCACAAAAGTGATATAGAAATTGATATCCTCCCCGAGATTGATACTAGTAAGTATACATATGAAGAACGCCATGCTTTAATGGAAATGTGCTATCAGTTGATGTATGATCACCTAAAAAACATGCATGACAGAAAGAATAAAGAATAATATGGACCTACAATATACTCAGTTTACCAATTTAATGGAAAAAAGGAAAAATCCATATTTCTGGAATAATAAATATCTCCTTGGGGGAATCCCCAGCCAATGAAAGAAAGGAAACTAACAATATCTAGTCGGTGCAAATTTTGTTCTATGTATCCAGGAACAGAAAATCCATCGAGGATCTTAGATCCTTCAAAGCTTTTCGCACAGAGAATAAATCCTTTCATATATGAATACCTCGATGATGATAAAGCAAGATCGTTAATTCTTAAAGAAAGTTAATATTTGTGAGCTTTAACGCAGAATGACGTCCTTCAGTCCATCACATAAAGAGTATCACGATAAAATGTCTGCGACATATCATTTTAATCCGACAAAATCGATATCCCATTAAGCTATTATGGCCTTCCTTTTAAATTAGAAAAAAGAAAAATAAACAGAGAATAATGCATCTCTTACAT
>CAYPTO010000156.1:0-4136 GCA_964413625.1 uncultured bacterium | reverse complement strand
TGTCGAAGGCCTTGCAGCTAAATCCGGTAATGCTCGTTTTGCATGGGATTCATACCGTCGTTTCGTTCAGATGTTCGGCGATGTGGTCCTTGGCTTGAGACCCGAAAATAAAGAAGATATTGATCCCTTTGAAGAGATCATTGAAGCGGCAAAAAAAGCTAAAGGCGTTGAATTGGATACCGAGCTTGATGTTGATGATCTTAAAAAAATGGTCGTTGATTTCAAAGCCGCAGTTAAGAAAGCAACAGGACATGATTTTCCAACCAGTCCATGGGATCAGCTCTGGGCCGCTATCGGAGCTGTTTTTGGCAGCTGGAACAACGATCGTGCAAAAATTTACCGTCGTATGAACGGTTTTGCAGACGAATGGGGAACTGCAGTGAACGTCCAGGCCATGGTTTATGGTAATATGGGCTTGAACTCAGCAACCGGTGTTGCTTTTACCCGTGATGCTGCAACCGGCGAAAATATTTTCAACGGTGAATATTTGATCAATGCGCAAGGTGAGGATGTAGTTGCCGGTGTTCGTACACCTCAACAGATCACACTTGAAGGCTCAAAACGTTGGGCTGTTCTGGCCGGTGTCTCTGAAGAAGACCGCGCAGCGAACTATCCTTCACTCGAAGAATCTATGCCTGCCGCTTATAAAGAACTTGATGCCATTCAGCAAAAATTGGAAGACCATTATTCAGATATGCAGGACCTTGAGTTCACTATCCAGAATGGTCGCCTATGGTTGCTTCAGACTCGTAATGGTAAACGAACCGGTGGTGCGATGGTCAAGATTGCTATGGACATGGTCAAGAACAATGAAATTGATGAAAAAACCGCTCTCTTGCGCGTTGAACCAAATAAATTAGATGAACTACTTCACCCCGTCTTCGATCTTGAAGAATTGGAAAAAGCAACTTCGATTGCTAAAGGGCTTCCGGCATCTCCGGGTGCTGCGACAGGCCGCATTGTTTTCTTTGCCGATGAAGCTGAAGAATGGGCTGCAAAGGGCGAAAAAGTTGTCCTCGTCCGTATCGAAACATCTCCTGAAGATATTGAAGGCATGAATGCCGCTGAAGGTATTCTCACTGCACGTGGCGGTATGACATCTCACGCAGCTGTTGTAGCTCGTGGAATGGGTAAATGCTGTGTTTCAGGTGCAGGCGGTGTGCTTGTTGATTATAAAAAACGTACCATGACCATCGGTGATACTCTATATAAAGAGGGTGACTGGATCTCATTGAACGGTTCAACCGGTGAAGTCTATGCCGAAAAGATCCCAACTATCGATCCTAAACTTTCAGGCGATTTTGGTGAATTAATGGCACTTTGTGATAAGTATACGAAGATGGCTGTTCGCACCAATGCGGATACGCCTCACGATGCAAGTGTTGCCCGTGGATTCGGTGCACAAGGTATTGGCCTTACCCGCACGGAACATATGTTCTTCGAAGGTGAAAGGATCAAAGCGATCCGTGAGATGATCCTTGCTGAAGATGTTGAAGGACGCAAGAAAGCCCTGACTAAGATCATACCGTTTCAACGGAAAGATTTCGAAGGCATTTTCGAAGCGATGAAAGGACTGCCCGTAACGATTCGTCTCCTTGATCCTCCACTGCATGAATTTGTCCCTCACGAACCTGAAAATCAGAAGATCATGGCTGACGAAATGGGTATTTCAGTCGAAGCCGTTAAAGCTAAAGTTGATTCTCTTGCTGAATTCAACCCGATGCTCGGACATCGTGGATGCCGTCTTGGAAATACATATCCTGAAATTACTGAAATGCAAACTCGTGCTATCATCGAAGCCGCTTTGAATTGCAAAGCTAAAGGCATTGATGCTAAACCTGAGATCATGGTTCCCCTCATTGGAACTAAAGAAGAATTCCAATTACAGGAAAGCATTATCCGTGCAACATGTGACGAAGTCTTTGCAGAAAAAGGCGACAAGATTGATTACATGGTTGGTACGATGATCGAAATTCCTCGTGCTGCTTTAACAGCCGACGAAATTGCAGAATTCGCTGAATTCTTCTCATTTGGCACCAACGACCTGACACAAATGACCTTTGGTTATTCTCGTGATGATGCCGGCAAATTCTTACCCATCTATCTTGAAAAACACCTTCTAAAAGACGATCCTTTCCAGAAACTGGATCAAGAGGGTGTAGGTCAATTGGTTAAAATGGGAACAGAAAAAGGCCGTTCGGTCCGACCAAACCTTAAAGTAGGTATTTGTGGCGAGCACGGAGGTGAACCTTCATCTGTAAAATTCTGCCACAGTGTTGGCATGAACTACGTATCATGTTCACCTTTCCGCGTTCCAATCGCTCGTCTTGCAGCGGCACAGGCAGCGATAGAAGAAGCGTAAGATGTGAAGCGTAAAACATTAAATGATTGACATAAATAAAAAGTCCTTCTTACGAAGGGCTTTTTTGATTGATAATTAGATAATATTTTTCGATTACCGATCACTAAAAAACTCCTTGACATCTGAATAAATATACTATAAAATTATTTATTGTTAAATATAAGGAGCATCAAAAATGAAGAAGCTGGGCTTTTTAATTATTGTGCTCATGATTTTTTCTGCATGTTCATGGTTTGATGGAGATCAACTTGCGCAACAAGGAGTTGCTCAATTTGGTGTATCAAATGCGCGGCTGCAGAAAACCGTATCGACTCCAACGCCCGATCATGTGCGGATTTCATATATAAATTCGGCAAGCGAGTTGATCTCGGACGAACTTGAGCTATCCTTATTCAACACCACATATTTATCTGAACCCTTGATGTTAAATATCGGTGATTACAGTTTGGAAGAATTTATTGTCTGTGACGCAAACGACAGTGTCATTTATCTTTCACCCAAAACCGGATCAGATAAAGCGGATCTTGTTTCTCAGCCTTTACCTCTGATCTTTACCGTTCTTAAAGATTCTACGATCCAAATTATACCCGAGGTGGTCAGGGTTGATATCAATGATACACCGGAAAATTTCGGATACACAGAATTTGGATTTGAAATTATTGGTGACAATGAAGGATTTGTACGATGCATGAATCAATTTGGCTTTGATGTTTTCAAAATTCTTGCAGGAAATCCGATTGATTCCGCTCAAAACAATTTTATTTCCCCTATCAGCCTAAATTATGCTTTGGGCATGTTGTATAATGCAACAGGCGGTAATACTTCGGACATGTTAAAAAGAGTCATGCATCTCGATGCTTATACCGATCCGGAGAGAAATGTGATGTATAAGCAGTATAAAGAATATCTGTATGACCAAGCTTCTGAGATAGAGTTCGCATTGGCACACGCGATCTGGTATCTACCGGGATATGATATCTATAATTCCTATTTGTCAACATGTCGGTATTATTTTGATAGTAAAATCTCGGAGCTGAATTTTTCCGGAGATCCCCAAGGTGCAGCCGATACCATCAATCAATGGTGTGCAGACAATACCAATGATCGTATAGATCATGTTGTTGACGCATCGGAAATGCCGCCAAAAGTCCTTGTGCTTGGTAATGCGACTTACTTCAAAGGTGATTTTAAAGTAAGTATGGATACGTCCATAACAATGCCTGCTGATTTTGTTGCATCCGATGGCGATACAGTCACTTGTGATATGATGTGCTCTCAAAGTGTAATGTACATTAAACGCTATCATAATGAAACGATCGAAGTAGTGAGCATTCCTTTTGGAGAACAAGAAAATTATCTCATGACTCTGATACTGCCCGAAATCCCGATCGATGAATTCGTTGAGTCTATGGATATCCAGGATTGGGAGTACTGGATGGATAACAGTATTAATGAAGGAATATTCCTGCATTTTCCAAAGATCAAAGTTGACACCCTGTACAACATGAAAGAGACCATGGAAAAACTTGGTGTCGCTCAATTGTTCACAGATCCGGATCTATCCAGAATGACTCCGAATGACGGTTTATTCGTCGGTACATTTAAACATGCAGCATTCCTAAAAGTCGATGAAAAAGGAGCTGAAGCCGCTGCCGTTACGATCATTGGCATTGATATTGGAATTCATACCAATGATACGGTGAGGTTTGATAAACCTTTTCTCCTAGTCCTTCAAGAAGCTGAAACAAAAGCTATTCTGTTCATAGGAAGATTT
>CAYPTO010000155.1:0-4169 GCA_964413625.1 uncultured bacterium | reverse complement strand
TTGAGCAGCTTTTCCAAGACATCAAGGTAATGTCCTTTTACTCCCCTCGAACCGTCTTCCGTTGCCAAAATAAATTCATCAGCAACCGGTTCACATAATTCCTTATCGGGATAGACATCTGCTGATGTCGGGAAAGATTGGATCGAAATAATATGATTCCCGGGAATTTTTCTTAAAATATCACACATAGCCCAATTTTCAGCATGTCCGCATACCAGATCGGATGCAAAGACAACTGTACCGTATTTTTTGATCGGTGGGGGTGATCCCATGGGACCGATTATTTTATATATTTCGTCCCCTACTTTTTTCATATCAAGTTCGAAAGAAGTTTTTCCCAATTTTTTAAAGAAAAGGGATATTGTATCTCCTTCTGCTTTTTGAATGGACATGGGAATTCTTTCCCCGTTAGGGATAGTGATCAAAACACAAAAATTTCCCGGAACAAAACGTTTTGCAACGCCTGGTGCTACAACATCAATAAGGAAATCGGCACCATTAAGAACTTCCTTTCTCGTAATAGTATGTTTCATACCTTCTCCTTTTGCAACTATTTATCTGAATATTGGGATAATACGATATTTAATGTGAAAAAAAAACTATTATTCTAAAAATTTTATCATTTCAATGACAAAAGTGTCTATAACTTCATAACAAACCGTGGTACCTTTACGTATATCTACGATCACCCCCGCATCTCTTAATATCCTGAGATGTTGAGAGATCGTTGACTGGGGAAGCCGCATTGTCCTCTGACATTCGGTAACACTGCATTTGTTATGATACAAGTTAACTACTATCTCAAAACGGTGAGGATGTGATATAGCCTTTAGGATCTTTGAATATTTTTTATAATTGATCATTTTCATTTTCTCCATAATTGAGCATAAACTATCATTTTATTTATTAATTAAAAAATCTTTTCTTTTAAATAGTGTCTTTTACTGTTTACCATACGAAGCTTTAGCGAAGATAGATCAATTGTCAATTTTCTTCGAGTAATTTTGGAACCATTTATAGCGGTATACCTTTCCTTTATCATCTCGCTCAAAAGTGATATATTCTCCCAATTCGCCATTATCCCTGATACGGCGGAAGGTATCTCCTTCAATATGCTCGAAAAAGGTCATATTGCTAACGGGATCATCGCTGGGAAGATCAAAGCAGACGAGTTTGCCATACCAGCTTCCCATGTAGGTTTCGGCGTACCAGGGTTGTTCGCTAAAGTGACCAACATAGTCGGCCAGGTCAAGGCTGAGATTAAGATCACTAGACTCGCCTTTGGCTTTGTTGATAATATCATTGATACCCATGGCATAGGAATAAGGTGAAATACCGTTGGCATTAACCATAACAGAATAGGCCATTTTGTTTTCAAGATCGAGCTCTAAGGTACTTTTATAACCCGGACAAGAACCGTTATGTCCCGCCCATTTTGTACCGTCATGTTGGAAAACATGGAAGCCCAGTCCCCAAGTGAGATCAAAATCAGGATCTATCCAATGTACATTGTGCATATTTTTTAAAGTAGAGGATCTCAGAATCTCTATCTTTTTTGAATCGCGTAACCGAAATTGCCAAGAAGCGAATTTTGCCAGGTCTTTGACATTTGATGAAAATCCGGCGGCAGGCTTAATGCCCTCGGCTTGAAAAATGCCAACCTTTTCACGTTCACCTTTTCTATTGACCATACCGTAACCCACGGCAAGTTCTTTGCCATATTTTTTCTCGGGCAAAACAGTGCGGGTATCTTTCATTTTTAGAGGCTTCAAAATATTCTTTTCAATGTATTCGTCAAAAGGTACGCCTGAAACCTCTTCCACAACTTCGCCCAATAGCGAAAGTCCAAGATTACTATATTGAAAATAGGTTGATGCGGGATATAGTGTTTCCTGCTCGCTGAGTTTTTCTTTAACTTCCTCGCGACAAGGAAAATCGAATTCGGGAGCAGTCCAATAGGAATACTTTGCTTCTCTTGGTAAGCCGGCCGAATGCGTCATAATACTTCTTACAGTAATAGGGCCGCTTTCGGGATAAGCTTGTTTGAGATCGTACCAAGGTAATAGATCACCGATCTCATCGTCCAGCCGTAGTTTGCCTTCATCGTACAATTTCATGATCGCAACGGACGTGAACAATTTTGAAATTGAGCAAATGCTATATAGTGTCGATGGCTTAGCCTTAACCTTATTCTCAGGGCTTGAATACCCGTAAGCACCCGACCAGATCACATCTTGATCATCTACAATGATCGCAGAGATCCCCGGGAGTTTGTCAAAATCCTTTTGTGCTTCCAACCAAACTTCGATGATCTTGAAAGCATCGGAATAGTCTTGTTTGCTCTCTTGTGCAAAAGCAAAGAAAAGTGAAAATACAAGAATGACTGCGATCAGTAACTTTTTCATTATCCTCATCTCCCGTTTGAGGTTGATTATTTGTTTGATAAAGAAAAATATGCAAACAGAAACAATAACACAAATATTTAATCTGTCATTTCGACTGGAGTAGAGCGGAGTGGAGAAATCTCAAAAAGTTAAACAATTAGCGAGTAGTTTGAGATCTTTCCACGAGTTACACGTTACGTCTTCTCACCGAGACTGATTATAATGAATGATCTTTGAGGGTTCTTTTTCGCTCAATTCTGAAAGCGTATAAAAGCGCATTTTATTAGCTCGTACATACTCGCAAACTGCTTTTAATAATAAAATATCGGTTTGATTTACTCCGGTTACCTCTGCCATTGCACGGTGAGCATAAAAGATCATGACCTTATTGTTATTCCTTGCATATTCAAGGAGACTCAAAAAATAATCAATGAGGTCTTGGGTGGCTACACCCTCAATTCCCAATCCATTAACTACAGGTGAGTTTTCATAATAACATATTTGTTCTTCAGGAGAATACCGGTTATTTCTCGCTAATCTTAGTATAGAAAAATAGGTCAATAAAGTATCATCGATCTCCTCCGTATGTGCTCCCTCAGGATAGGCAAATGTAAGAGGTTCCAAGCCCTGACTTTTCATGATATTGATCATAGGAATGATCTCTATATCTACATAGGCCTTCATGCCATTTGCTGCAACATAATTAGGAGCATTTAGATGTGCAAATCCATGACCGGCAATTTCATGTCCATAAGTTTTAAATTCTAGTAATGAGTTTAATTCCGAACTTGTCAAATTTTGTGATCCGTGTACAAAAAAAGTGGCTTTCCAATCATATACTGAAAGAACAGAATCAGTCCACACCCAATTTGACATATAGCGATCATCAAATGAAATGACAACGCCACCATTTGTATCAGTGTATCTATCAAAATAACAGCTTGTAAAAAACGAAGATACCAAAATGAGAAAAAAGGTGATAAATGCGTATGTGCGTTTTGTCATTCAACTATCCTTTATAACAATATTGTTAATTTAATTGCCACTAACATTATTGATATATGCCTGTAATTACAAGTTAATATTCTGCCTGATCCCTCCTTACATGATCCTTGGTTCTTGTGTCTTGGATATTACTACTTCACATCTCACGCCTGCCGGCCGTAGCCTTCCTGACCAGCCGAAGGCATACTACGCCGACCTGTCCTTCATAGCACAGAGTGCGAAGTGGGAAGTAGCTCGGCTACGTAGGCTGTACCTTGGCGAAGTTGATGGCGAAGGCTGGTCTTACGGTTCACGCCTTAGATTTTACGATTTTCACCCTCATAAGCAACAAGACCGCATTGCTGCAACCCCGAAGCTTGTTGTGGCCGGAATATTCATGCTCAAAAAATATTATTGTCATTTCGACCGAAGCAAACGAAGGTAGCGAAGTGGAGAAATCTCAAATATCAGATTTCTTAAGTTGTAGTTTGAGATCTCTCCACTGCATCCGTCAACTGTCGGATTCCGGTCGAGATGACAGGAAAGTAATTACAATTCACGAAGCATTATTTCATTGATCGTTCTAATTTTCTTCATGTATTTTGAAATTCACTATTCTTTCTCCAGATTGGCAAGTAACTGTTCTACCTTTTCAAGATCATTTTTCGCCACGTACAGCTCAATCTCGGTAAAAGCCGAACCGGGAACCCGGAAGTTTACACTAGGAGCTCGATTTGATGCCTGGAATTCGATCCCGGACTTTTCAAGAATATCTTTAGCTTGTCCAAAGTTATATTTGTT
>CAYPTO010000154.1:0-4180 GCA_964413625.1 uncultured bacterium | reverse complement strand
TGTTTGAATGAAATGGAAGAACTTGATATTGAATTCTGCGAACAACCTGTTCGACGCTGGGATCTGGACGGCATGAAATATGTCTCTGAACGCACAAATATTCCCATCATGGCGGATGAATCCGTATTCTCCCCTGAAGATGCAATGGCTGTGATCCAAAAACAAGCAGCGCCTATGATCAATATTAAGATCTCAAAATCGGGTGGGATCAAGAATGCCATCATGATCGCCAATATTTGTGAAGCGACTCATATTCCCTGTATGACAGGCTGTATGTCCGAATCCGGACTCGCTAATACGGCTTTTGCACATTTTGCCATGGCTCACCCTATTGTTCAATATTTTGACCTTGATGCCAATGTCGGACATATTGACGAGCCCATTATCGGCGGTGTGACCATCGAGAACGGTATGATTGATTTCCCCGATGATATCATTGGAATAGGTGCTTACCCCGATCCGGAATTTATTAAGAAGTGTAAAAGATTATAAATTATGAATTATGAATTATGAATTATTTTTGGTTGAGAGTATGATTGATCTTATAAGCTTTAATAGGTTTTTCCCTTTAGGATAGATGTATTTAAATTCAGTATCGGAGATATAGTTTGAGTTATGCATTAACTCTAACCAATATAAACTCTCATCACATTCTTTTTGTCCTATTGCAAGTTTATGAATAAAATCAGCCCTGCTTTCAGCATTCTGAGATTCTCTTACTTGTGCACCGACACTGGTAGAACTTTTCAAAAATTGTTTACTTAAAACATATTCGTTTTTCTTGATAACTTTTTTATATAAGCGAATTGCCAAATCCGCATATTCATAACTCAGTTCTTTAACTGCATTTTTCAATTCTTCACCACCCTTGATCTTAGAAGAATCCACTCTGTATAAATATGCTTTTCTACCTCAATTATTAAAATATGACAAGTATCACATTTATTTGCTATCAAAACAATAAATTAATAATCCATAATTTATAATTAATAATTATTTCAGAAGCGTCAGCTTTTGAAATATCACCTCTCCCCCAGCCTGCAATTTGGCAATATACAATCCACTGGGATTATCGCCGGCATGCCAGTCGACCTGATAAATTCCGGTCTCCATCGGCATATCGACCAGAGTCGCGATCTCCCGCCCCAATACATCATAAATGCTTAGTTTAACATCTCTGAAAGCCGGTAACTGAAAGTTGATAGACGTTATGGGATTAAATGGATTAGGATAAGCGTTCATAAGCACATAATCCATATCTTCGGAGTAATCTTCAATTGCAACAACTTTATTAACGTTAAAGGTAAATGAGGGATCCGTCAGTGCAAGTTGAGGGTATGCGAAGGGCGTACTTCGTGTTGCAGGAGAATAATTATAGGTATCCGAATCCAAACGTAAACTAAAGGTGAATTGATCACCGATCTTGGCAGGGAATTCATATTCCAGATCAGTCATCACATGATCAAATGTGGTATCCCCTTCGCAATGTAAAACAATGGTCGTATCCAACATTTCATCCATATTCACCAGGATATTTACATTGCTATCAAGGGGTGTACCTAGCATTTCCATGTATTGTGCCGCCATTTTAAAGCCGATACGATTTAATGCTCCACCACTAAAATGAGTATTATGTTTAGAATAACGATAGGGAGAACAATCATCAATATCTACACAGGCACAATCTTCTCTTTGATTCACAATATCCCTCTGTGCGGCACGAATAGGATCTTCGTAGGGTGAATCCGGATTCCAGTTAATCTGTACGCATATAAATGGCAGATTATCGGCTTCAGAACTATTTGGAAAGCGCGCACGAATACGGTCGACAAATATCCTGAGATTAGCCGGGTAATGGGATGCCCCTAATGGGAATTCATCACTTTCTCCCTGAAACCAGAAGAATCCAATATACTCAGGTTCATAACCTTTATTACGATATAATTCAACGGCATTGTCATGCTTTTCCGTAAACCACTCCCATGTTGATCCATCAGGCTTCCAATCTTCTTCCAGACTTGTTCCGCTAAAAGGAGCTTTTATTACGGCAAGTGAGTCAGTGTATTTTTTATATAAGGTTCTGGCCAAAAGCATCTCTAATCCAAAACCTTTATTGTAACCGTCGCAATAGTTTTCAGAATACCCGAATTTGGTCAAGAGACCAAGAGTCGATAGTCCAAATTCACCATTCGAATATGCCAAATAATATGGAATATGATTATCAACTGTATCTTCAATAAAATATTTCAGATCTCCACAATGTTCGGCATTGGATTGCCCTGAAATGATGATCACTTTTTTAACCTGTCGATATGCCGTGAACAATAATGAATCTACAGCTGTATCTGTTGAAGTGATCTGATAAAACGACGGTTCGAATAAAAATTGTTTGTATGTCGGGGTCAAAGCGGTATCGATCCCGGCAGGAATCATTACTGAAAATTTCCCTTCGGCATCGGTCGTTACACCGGCAATATTCACATTGGCCATTCCAACACTATCCAACAGTACTTTTCCCGATACCAGTAAGGAATCAGCAAGTGGAATAGCAAACATTAAGGATGCAATAAGTAAAGCAAACAATAAAACTATTAACTTTTTCATGGATGCCCCTTTATTTTTAGTGTGATAATAGCTGAAATAGCTTTTTATTTACGCTCTGCTCGTCCATAAAGAACCATTCCAAATTTATTTATGAAAATTTATCAAAAATGAAATTCTATTCCAAATGCTATATGGTAAATATATAGTTAAGAATATGAGATATGTGATGAACGCTGAATACCTTCATTTGAGGCTTAATAGAAACGGGCTCGATATATCGAGCCCCTACATATAGAAAAATATTTACCAGTTATCAATTACTAGTTACCAAATTTATTCCGCTATCTTCTTTATATCGCCCCTTACCATGGTCATACGAATATTGTAATCTTCATCAAAGACTACAATATCGGCATCGCGACCCGGCATAATATATCCGGTTTCGATCTGTCGACTAATGACGGTTGCAGGATTACAAGAAGCCATACGAAGCGCATCTTCCAATGGGACATCCATATCCTCAACAAGATTTTTCACTCCCCGGATCATGGTTAAAGCGGATCCCGCGATCGTATCGTCATCTTTGCGTATAAATAATCCATTTTTAAGATATACTTCTTCATGATTGGCCATGAGTTTGCCTTCTTTTTGACCTGTAGGACGCAGACAGTCGGTTATAAGAACTATCTTATGGATCGGTTTCACCCGACGAAGCAATTTGACGATGGCAGCATGCAAGTGATAACCGTCCGCAATGATCTCACAGGCGATATTGGGATAGATCATAATAGCTCCCACCACACCGGGATCACGGTGATGCAAACGTCTCATTGCATTAAAAAAGTGAGTTGAATGTAGAATTCCGGCCTGTACTGCCTCCATCATGTCATCATAAGTTGCGTTGGAATGACCGGCTGCCAATACAATACCTTGTTTGGCACAATACAAGGCCAGTTCATGAATATTATCCAATTCAGGTGCAACGGTCATAAGAGAAATATTACCGCCGGAAGCATCGTTATACTGTTTCATTTTTTCCAGATCGACAGGGATCATGAATTTAGGATCAAGAGCTCCGTGTTTTTCACGGGAAATAAAAGGTCCTTCAAGGTTGGCACCAAAGATCTTTGCGCCTTCCTCTTTGCCCATGGCATCTTTGATCGCCGAGATACAAGCAATAAATTTACTGTGCTCCTGTGGATACAATGTCGGACAAAAAGCCGTAACACCGTACTCAACTAAAGCTTTGGACATTTCAAGAATAGACTCGGGATTTGCGTCCGATGTATCAAAACCATGAATTCCGTGGATATGTGTATCAATAAAACCGGGAGAAATGGTCGCTCCGTTAACATCAATAGTTGTTGTGTCCGGAGGAAGTTTTATGGCTTTCAGCTTTTCATCACTGATAACATCTTCAATTTTGTCGCCCTTAATGATCACCGATGCATGAGGCACCATAGCGATTCCTGTAAAGACCGTACCGTTTCTAAGACATATTGTTTTACTCATTAAAAGCCCCTTCAAGTTTCAACTGAAATGTAATATTTCAGAAAGCGAAATAAAAGAAAAACCGTAATCAATGAATGATGAACTATGAATTATAAGAGGAAGTAAAAATGAACGTCACCCCGGA
>CAYPTO010000153.1:0-4198 GCA_964413625.1 uncultured bacterium | reverse complement strand
CGATAACGAACAGGATGTGCTGGTTTTCATGGAAAATGGTGAAAAATTCGGTATTTATCCCGATTCGGAATCTCATATCAAATGGTTACATCACTTTTTTGCGCTTTTAAATAAATACCAATCTCAAATTGAAACGACAACATTCAAGGATTATTGGGAACATCATATGCCTTTGGGACTGACTTATCCGACTGAGGGCGGTTATTCCGAAATGGAAACATGGGCCAGTTCCATGAACGGTTTTGGTAAAGGCTGGAGAAGTTTTCTTAAGAAATATCCGGAAGCAAACTGGATGCATAAGCGTATGTGCCAGATCTCACGAAAGATCGAGATACTGGCTTGTACCGAAAAAGCAAAAAAAAGCATTCGAAATATTAAAAAGCAATTTTGGTCAGGAACATCTCACGATGCGTATTGGCACGGCATTCATGGCGGCATTTATTTGCCTCATCTCCGTAATGCAACCTGGTCAAATTTGATCAAAGCCGAAGTAGCTATTGATCAGCATTTGTATAATCTTTCCGATCAGGTATATCAGGAAGTCACGGATATCAATCGCGATGGTTACAATGATATCACTATCATAACAAGGAATTTACGCGCAGTCTTTGATTCGCGTTTTATGGGTGGTCTGGAAGAGCTGGATTTTAAACCCTCACATGTTAATCTGTGTAATAATATTTCTTGCCATCCTGAGCTGTTTCATGAAGAAATGGATATTAAACCCGTGTATGATAATCATCCCCGTTATTCTCTTATTGAACGGTATTATGATAAAGATATCACCGTTGATATGGTTAGAGATCAACAACTTGAGGATGCCAGTGATTTCTTAAATGAAGCGGTAGAAGTCAAAAATACGGTAAAATCCAATTGTGTTAAATTCTCCCGAAACGGATGGATCAACTGGCAACGGGCACATGTGTGTAAAACCATTAACTTCAATGAGAATGGCTTTGACGTGATTTATCATATAAAAAATAACGGAATAGGCCCCATCGAATTCTTGTTTGGTCCGGAATTCAACTTCTCTGTTAATGGGGGAGAATGGGGAAAACGTTTTTATTCAGAGCCGAAAGAGTTAAAAAACCAAACGATGGAAAGAGTAGCTGATCTTGAAAATATCAGCAAATTGGTCATTATGAACACGGCGGAAAATTACAAAATCAAGATCAAAAGCCAAGAAGCCGCCCGCGTGATGACCTATCCCAATATTATTCCTGTTTTGCAACCGGGTGGTGTAGAGAATATTTTTCAGAATGTTGTTTTGAATTATTTTTGGAAAATCGCTTTGGAGCCTAGAGAAGAAAAAGAGATTAAATTATCTGTTGAAATTCGTAAGGCTTGAGAAACACTTAGCATAAAACGAATTTAATTTGCCCTAAAATGAAGGGCTTTTTCTTTTCTGTATAAAAAAATCATTTAATTTAGTGATACAGATCACCGATATATGCGGATGTACGAATTATTATGAAATATTGCATTATATTTTCCTATGAGAACGCGTAAGATCATCAGATTAAAGAGACATAATTATTCGCAAAAAGGATTCTATTTTGTGACGATTGAGCCATCTAATCGAAGGCTTCCTTTTTGTAAAATTACTGATGGGGAAATCATATTAAATAAAATAGGGAAAATCATTAATGATAAATGGAAATGGATATTTAAGCAATATAATCATATCAGAATGGATAAATATGTCATCATACCTGATCATTTTCATGCAATAATCAGAATCCTTCCTGATTCTCAAGGAAATGTATGGGCGGGTCCAGCCCCGCCCGCACATCTTGATAAGCGCAAGAGATATTCATTATCCCAAATTATTGGAGCTTTTAAAACAAAATCTTCAATATCAATTCATAAAGTCGGATATATGAATTATAAATGGAAGTGATCTTTTCATGATAGGATTATCAGAGATGATGAATTAGAGATCAAAAGAAATTATATTCGGAATAATCCCATAAATTGGCATAAATAAAAAACCCGGTCATTGACCGGGTAGTTTATCACACAAATGCTACCAGAGTTTATCTGTTGGCAATACGGGCAAGTCGTTTGAGTCTGCGTTCAGCTTTTGCTTTTTTAATACGCTTATCCTGGCTGGGTTTGATATAATAAGAATTCTTATTGATATCTTTCATAATCCCGGCTTTTTCGAATTTCTTCTTAAAACGTCGCAGGGCTCTTTCGAGAGGTTCATCTTTATGAACTGTGACTTGTACCATGTGTTTTCACCACCTTTCAATGGATTTATTGTTAACCTAAATAATTTCTCAATTTTGTGCTTCGCGATTTATGACGTAAGCGTCTGATCGCTTTTTCTTTGATTTGACGTACGCGTTCACGGGTCAGATTGAATTCTTCACCAATTTCATTCAAGGTCAAAGCATATTCACGGTCAATGCCGAAATACATTTTAATGACTTCACGTTCACGGTCTTTTAGTGTATACAATGCAGATTGGATTTCCGTTTCCAGAGATTCATCCATTAAGCCTCTGTCCGGAGTTTTTTGGCCGCCATCTTCTATAATATCAATCAGTGAGTTCTTTTCACCGTCACGGAAAGGTGCATCTAAAGAATGGTGACGACGGGATATTCTGATTGCATCGGAAACTTCCTGGGTTTTGATACCCAGCTTGGCTGCGAGCTCTTCTTCATTGGGTGTACGTTCCTGATTGCCTTCCAATTCTTCAGCAGCACGAGTGATCTTTGAGATCGTACCCACGCGGTTAAGAGGGAGACGAACAATACGGCTATGCTCGGCAAGTGCTTGCAGAATTGACTGACGGATCCACCAAACGGCATACGAAATAAATTTAAATCCACGCGTTTCATCAAAACGTTCAGCAGCTTTGATCAAGCCAAGATTTCCCTCATTGATTAAGTCGGTAAGAGGAAGCCCTTGTCCCTGATAATCTTTAGCCACACTTACAACAAAGCGTAAATTTGCTTCGCACAGTTTTTTTAACGCTCGTCGATCGCCTTGTTTTACCCTGCGAGCCAGATCAATTTCTTCCACCGGTTTTAGCGGTTCGAAATTACCGATCTCATCAAGATAACGGCTTAGAGCACGGTTTGCTTCACTGCTGTTTCGTTTTTTACGAGCAGCTTGTTCACTGTTGATCTTTACTCGTTGTTTCGTTGGCTTTGTTGTTTTCGCCGTCGTCGTCGTTGTTTTTTGCTCTTTGGGCATCTTAGATCCTTAAAAAAATAAATGGAAAAAAGCGACTAAATATAAGGTCTGAGAAGTCATAAATCAAGAATAAAATGCACTATTAGAAATAGAAACCCCGCCTACGCTCCTACGAGCTGCGATGGGCAGACGGAAGTGAGAAGTCAGATGGCAGATGTTCTATTAAAATTGAGGCTATTTCTTCAATTGTCGTTTTGTCGTGTTCATCAAAACGATTTTTGATGGGACTATCAATATCAAGGACCTCTATGGGAATTCCGTTTTTAACTAGAGGTATCACGATCTCTGATCTTGAATTGGTATCACATGCAATATGTCCCCGGAAAGCATGAACATCTTTTACAATGAGGCTTTTCTTCTCTTTTATGGAGCTACCGCATACACCATGACCAAGTGCTATGGAAACACGGGCAGGCTTTCCCTGGAAAGGACCCAGTATCAAGGTGTCACCCTTTAAAAAGTAAAATCCCGCCCAGTTAATGTCGGGTAGAGCATGGAAAATTGCAGCTGAAACATTTGCATAGTTTGCGACCGAATAGGGCACATTCTTGATCAAAGCTTTGATCTCGGAGATCAGTTCGTAGTAGGTGACCTTTTTCATGGAATGAAAGTAAAAAATGATCGTAGATTTTCAAAGTGGAAATTTGTGTTAGCAGAATTTGCAATTTGTATTCTATAGGTATTGTATTAGAGCCACGCCATCCATTCTTCGCTAAAGCTCCGAAAGACAGGTTGTGTGGTTCTACAGCTTGAATATTATATTTGAAAATTCAATTCAAATGCTTAAAATGTTAAATAAAAATAAGTAACTCGGAGGAAGTATGACTCAGGCAACTCTTCAAGCCTTAGATGGCTTACGTGATCTCAGTATGTTAAAATGGTATGTGATTCCCCTGCTGGCTATAGTATTCTATATCTATACTCAAGAGATCAATAAAGCTCGATTAAGCAAGAATTGGGATGCGATCTTTGCCGGATTGGCGGTTTTTGGACT
>CAYPTO010000152.1:1248-4204 GCA_964413625.1 uncultured bacterium | reverse complement strand
TTTTTAAATTCTTTTATAAATGTGTCGGCTTCAATGGCTCTGTTCTCTGCCGGGGGAAGATCAATATCCATCTTCCATACCGGCATGTGAGGATGATCAGATACCCGAACTTGCAGGCTTTTTTCTGAAACATCAACTTTGAGACTTAAATTATTTTCCAGCGTTGGAAGTTGTTCAATAAGCCGTCCGTATTCTTTGACCGAATAACCTGCTAAATAGACTATCCCGTCTGCCGGGACCTCTTTATCGCAATGAATAAATCCCGTCTCGTGGTTCCCTATGCGCGTCGCCGGCTGATCATTTTTCGTAATCTTTGTCACGGTGATCGCAGGACCTTCCATACCACTTTTAGATTGGATACGGATCTTATCGCCCATTTTTACCGGCTGGAATACCTGCATCATGAAACCATTACTCTTTGTACTGATAACATGACCGCACTGCTTGCCGGATACACCCAGTCTTTCAGACTCGATGATATCACCGTAATGCTCTTTATCGTAAAATCCGCTGGACCATTTTCGTCCCAGCGCACCGGAAAGTATCGCTTTGGCTTCCGGTAATTTTTCCTTGATCTCATGCTCTTCGGCATCCAGCATCATACGATAAGCTTTGACCGTTGATGCTACATAATCAGATTTGCGCAAGCGTCCTTCGATCTTAAGAGAATGCACACCAGCTTCTTTAAGTCTGGGAATATCTTCAAGCATATATAGATCCTGGGTCGAGAAAAAGAAACCATTACCCTCTTTGGAATAATAGCGACGACGGCAGGGTTGTTTACACTTACCGCGATTCCCGCTATGACCGCCCATCCAGGATGAAAAAAGGCAGACGCCTGAAAGTGAGCAACAAAGGGCACCATGGATAAATACTTCCAATTCAAGATCACTGTGATCGCGAATGAGATGTAATTCTTCCATCGTAACCTGACGCTCCAGGATCACACGTTCAATTCCGAGTTTTTTTGCCATGGCAACACCGGATGAATTATGGATACCCATTTGAGTGGATGCATGAACTGGAATATGCGGAAAATATTCTTTCAACATTCTGATAATGCCGATATCCTGAGTAATGATCGCATCCGGTTGGAGGCGGGTAACACGGTATAGCGTGCTTAGCGCTTCTTGGATCTCATTTTCTTTGACCAGCGTGTTAAAAGTTAAATATACTTTTTTATCGTGCTTATTGGCATAAGCCATAAGTTTACCGTAATCTTCAAAAGTAAAATTCTGTGTGCGTTCGCGGGCATTGAATTTTCCGAGTCCGGCGTATACCGCATCGGCACCATTTTCAAAGGCAGTGATCGCAGCTTCAATATTTCCTGCGGGAGCTAATAGTTCGGGTATTATTTTCATTTGGAAATGTAATGAGAATACTGATCGATAAAAAGAATTTATATACAGAAATTAGTTTATTGAATAGTTAGAGTTGAGAGGAAGACAGAATGTTGAATCAATGATTTTAATCTCCGAAGCTCCGATGTTTCGGAGCACAGGAGATCCTTATATTTGTTTCCGTTTAAATTGTTCATCTGACATAAATATCTTTTTTATTTGACATTGGTCTTAATTTCGTTTAATATTTTCCTGCGGTTAAGATTCTTGTCCTTGTAGATTATTCAGCAAGGTTCAAAATAAATTTTCGTCCCCCTCTTGAGAAGTCCCTTTTGGGGCTTCTCATTTTATGGTCAATAATTTTTTATCTCTTTTACATGATTTGAATACAGAACAAGGAATGCCGATATTTGATATTCGAAGTAAATATTTACTTTTGAATTCCAAAATCCCTGTTCCTTGTTCGAAATTCATTCAGAATGTGAGATTTCTCTACGTGGCCTGACGGTCGTAGCCTGTAGAGTGTAGTCTGTACGAAATGACAATATAACTTTTTTATCTTTTCTTTTATCTTTTTGCTTCAATCTTGTTTCTTGTCTCTTAAATCTTTAAATTAAACCGCACACACAACAGGGGAGAACATGAATATTCAATTGATCTACAATCCCAATTCGGGAGGTGGTAGGGGCGACAAGCTCTATCCGCTTATTCTAAAAGCACTTCGCACCAAAGGACATATCGTTACACCATATCGTACACTTTATCGCTTCCACGCCACGGAAATAGCCAAACACATTGACATAAATGCCTGCAATCTTATTCTTGCAGTCGGCGGTGACGGTACCGCCCATGAAGTCCTGAATGGTATTATGCAAAACACATCTTCAGAAAAACATCCTTTATTTGGCCTTATTCCTGTAGGTACGGGTAATTCTTTTTCTCAAGATCTAAATTTTAAAAACTGGGGTGATGGTATTAAGGCCGTGGAAGGCGGAAACGTTGTAGATGTTGATTTACTAAAAATTATTTCTGATGAAACGCTTCATTATTCTATGAACTGTACCGGCTTCGGGTTTGTCGCCGATGTAAATATTCTGGGGAATAAATTGAAAAAATTCATTGGTAAAACAGCCTATACCATCGGTGCTTTAATTGAAATATTGCGCTTTCGACCGCATAAATGCAAAATTGAAGTTGACGGTGTTACACATGAATACAATGGCGTTTTGACCAATTTTTCCAATTCGGTATGGATTGGTGGAAATATGAAGATCTCTCCCGATTCAATCATAAACGACGGCGTAGCGGAATGTCTGGTATTGGAAGACCTTCCAAGAAAAAAACTTCTTAAAGTATTTCCCAAAGTTTTTGACGGAAGTCATTTATCTGTAGATGAATTTAAGATCTATCCCGGTAAACATTTTAAAGTTTGGTCGGACCCCATTAAGCTTACAAACCCTGATGGTGAAATATATGGATCTACTCCTCTTGAGATAACTGTCATGCCAAAAGAGATTAGAATGTTAACTTTATAATTTTTATATTAAATTTTGGATATAAAACATAAGGGGCTCAACCCCGATATTTAGGGTAAGCCTTTACTTTTATCTTTTTAC
>CAYPTO010000152.1:0-1148 GCA_964413625.1 uncultured bacterium | reverse complement strand
TTGAAGAGTCGCGATCATAACAGCTTTGATAGTATGCATACGGTTCTCGGCTTCATCCCAAACCTTACTATTTTCTGATTCAAATACTTCATTGCTGACTTCCATGGCATCAATTCCAAATTTTTCATATATCTCATTCCCAACTGTCGTATTCAAATCATGAAAAGCAGGTAAGCAATGCAAAAAGAGTGTATCTGCTTTTCCGGTTTTCGTCATCATATCCGCATTCACCTGATAGGGTAAAAGTAGTTTGATGCGTTCTTCAAACTGATCTTCTTCCCCCATGGAAACCCACACATCGGTATAAATCACATCGGCTCCCTTAACACCATCATCAATATTATTTGTGATCAGAATGTGTCCCCCGGTTTCTTTGGCAATAGCGCCGGCGGTTTCAATAAGCTTTGAATCCGGGAAAAGACTTTTGGGGGCAACAATGCGAAAATCCATACCCATTTTTGCTGCACCCACCATTAATGAGTTGGCCATATTATTACGTCCGTCACCGACAAAAGCAAAAGCAACACCCTTCAAATAACCTTTTTGTTCTTTAATGGTTAGGAAATCTGCAAGTATCTGTGTTGGGTGAAAAGCATCGGTTAAACCGTTCCATACGGGAACGCCGGCATATTTTGCCAGTCCTTCTACGGTTTCATGTTTAAAACCACGATATTGGATGCCGTCAAACATACGCCCTAATACACGGGCTGTGTCTGCAACGCTTTCTTTTTTGCCGAACTGAATATCGTTCTTTCCCAAGAATTCAGGATGAGCTCCTTCATCAATGGCGGCAACAGTAAAGGCACAACGAGTGCGGGTTGAGTTCTTTTCAAATAATAAAGCTATATTTTTATTTTCCAGTCGTCGGGGAAATATTCCGTCCTTCTTTTCTTGTTTTACCTGAGCGGCAAGATCAATCAGATAATTGATCTCCTCCGAGCTGTAGTCCAACAGACTCAAAAATGAACGTCCTTTTAAATCACTTTTCATACTTGTCTCCTTTTTAACCCTCTAATATACATGATATTTTTCATTTAAGAATGAGAGAATTTTGAAAATTATACTTTTTATATTTAGGCTCTTCCGGGGAATAAGCGGAAAGTAAAGGAAAAGTAATTTCCAAAGCCCAACGATAATTATAAATTTTG
>CAYPTO010000151.1:0-4251 GCA_964413625.1 uncultured bacterium | reverse complement strand
TGTCCAAAATCTGGTTCATTTAGCACTAAAAAGAATGGAAATAAAGAAGGTAAGCAGAGCTATAAATGCAATGTTTGTCATCATCAATTCTTTCGCTCTTTAATTCAGAAAAAGAAGAAGCGAGAAGCTGAAAGTTAGAATATCCAGTATTTGAACAAACGAACATTCGAATCATGAACATTCGAACAATCCCTTCTCCGCTTAAGCTACGAAGGGTAGGCGAAGTTAATATCGAAATTCGAATGCACGACCTATCCGGTATAATCTTGCACGAAGGAGGATGATCGGTGACGATAACCTGCCGAATGGTCGGGAGTATTTGATTATGAAATTATGGTGAACACATTGCAAAATTGGTGTAAAATGTGAGTTACCCCGTGCCTTAGCGCAGGGTATTGAAACCTCAATAAGTGGGGTTTTAACCCCGAATTGCGTTTTTGCGGGTTAAAATCCATTTTTGTGAGGTACATTAATACCGGGGTAATTCATCAGTTCACCCCCACACTTCTAACCCATTAATCCGAACTCCGAACACCGCCTGCCCTCCGAGGCGCCGAAACGGCGATGCGAAAGAGGAAACCACCCTACGACAATTATTTACACACATAAAAAAGGGACGGTCTCAACCGTCCCCTACAATTTCATTTTATTTCTTTCCGGTTACAGATTACCGATCACCACTTACTACTTCAAAGGTTTTACCGTGAATGGTTCTTTAAACTTAAAGATATTTTCATATTCTTTGGTTGACCCATCGCGTAACATACATGTCAGCATATCTTTTTTAAGATGCAGCATAATATTTTCACCGTTCGTACTGTCAGACATAAAATAGACCTGCAGGACAGGATGATCGGTAAATTCCGTCCGAAGACGCACAGCACCCGGTTCAAAAGAAACATGAGAGGTCAGGTAGCTCATTTTGCGAACAACCGTAGAGTTTTCCGCATTGGGGAAAGCCACCTCAAATACATTCATTTTTTCGGGATCTTGTTTGCGGTAATTATTGAATGCTCTGTCATAAGCTGAAAAAAACAATTTTCTGTAATCCAGATATGAAAGCGTATCAACATACTCTCCTTCACCTTCCAGTTCAAAATTGACCTCCTGAACGATCTTTTCACCTTTTTGCTCGTATTCGTATTTATCAACCTCGATCAGCTTTTTGATATCTTCAGGTTGAACATTTCCAGGATCAAAATAAAAAATAACATAAACAGGTTCACCAAATTCGGTTGAAAATCCATAAATGCCTTTGTTGGCCATTAACATACGATAAATATGAGCATTATCGGTTCCATCCCAGAGTTCCCAGACCCCCACACGGTAACCGACAAGCGTCTCGGGTGCGTCTTCAAGCGTGATACTCTTTCTGATATTGTAACGGGAAGGTGTAAATACAGCGCGTTTTACATCTGTTTTGCTAAGCAGTGTGTTATCATAATACAAGGTAACTTTATGTTTAGATGCCCAGGCATCCATACCGATGATCCCCGGTATACGGGAAACTTTATTCTTCATGGAATTAGCCGAACCATAACACTTGACTGACATCAGGTCTTCAAAAACAACTTTGTCAACATGCTTGAGTGAATCGGCTGTTTCATAGGTACCCCAACGTTCGGATAAAGTTGTCATGGGAAATTGTTTTGCCAAGATCAATGCCAATGCAATTACAATAGCCAATACCACCGGAGGCATCCAGCGCCCGCCTTTGACTTTTAATGTTTCATTTACAGGACAAGATTTTACACAATCCAGGCAAAGCGTACAATCGGGATGAGTAACCGGATCTTCTTTGCTTACATCAATCCCTTCCGGGCAATTAATATCACATACACTGCAACTTGTACAAGATGTTTCGTTTCTGCGGATCTTGAAAGGCGAGATCGAAAAGAATTTAAATCTAAATACTTCTGTTAATGCGGAAGAGGCGATCACAACTAGCAAGAACCAGAACAATGGAATCTTTACACCAAGCAATAAGAGGATCACATAAATAAGTATGATCGGACCGGTGATTAATATATTTGCAAAAACATTGCTTAATGCCCCAAAAAAACAAAAATATTTACACCAGAACTTCTTGATAAATATCGAGCCAATTACGACTGCACCAATAGCCAGCAATGAGAATAGCAAAACCGTATCTACATTAAATCCACTTACAGCTCCGAAATAGGGACAGAATTTTTTACACCATAACTCTGAACTGTTCATGGTGATATATGCGGCAAAGAACAGTAGCACATATTTTCCAAGCCTCAGGATTCTATCCAGCACTCCCTTAATTGTAAATGACACACCCAAACGTACGCCAAGCTTATTAAGCCACTCACTGACCGTTCCAACCGGACACAACCAGCCGCAAAATAACTTGCCGACAAATACAATCATAAGCGCAATACCCAAGCCAATAAATACCTGTGTTTCGCTGATCGCACAGGACATTGTCCCAATGTTCAATTTTGACCCAAAAGACATGAGACCGCCAAAGGGGCAGTATTTTTCCATGTCCGGGGTATAATTTGCTTTAACGGCACCCACTATAAGTGTACCAACAACAAGTGCCAGAACAAGTAACTGAATAATCATTCTCGTCTTATTGTGAAACCATTTTTTCTTCATGTTTAGTCCCTTAATTTTGACAGGTAAATATAAGTATAGAGAGGCTTGATGAAAACAATAAAATTCAGCATAATTAATTGAGTCAATTTTCTTAACTTTTTATTAACATTTAAATTAACAAGAGATTATATCTCTTGTTAAAAGTTAAGAAAATTGACTCAATTGGATCATAATCAAAATAGAAAGGGCTGATATGTGATTCAGCCCTTTCTTTATTTACCTTAATTGGCTTACTTAAGTAATGTCATCTTCTTAACGGAAGTGTATTCTCCGGCATTGAGACGGTAAATATACATACCACTCGGGAGAGCGCTTGCGTTGAAGTTAACTGAATAGTAACCTGCTTCGAGTTGTCTGTTAACCAGTTCCGCAACTTTCTGACCGGTAACATTGAAAATACTCATTGTTACCATTTCAGCACTCGGAATCTGGAATTTAACTGTGGTTGCAGGATTGAACGGGTTCGGGTAGTTTTGCTCAAGAGCATAGTCATTGGGAACTCCATCAATAGCAACTTCCGTGATATCACCATACAAGACTACAGGCATATCCTGATTTCCTTCATCCGAAACAACATATTCACGTGAAGGTCCACCATATGGGAATTCTTCTGTATTATCCCAAGCGGCGTTGCGGCGGTATTTGTAATTAATGACTGTTCCGGCTTCATATTCACCGATCTCAGCAGAATAAATAGTGTCTGCATTTGTATCGGTCATAACAATACCGGTTGACCAACCATTAAATGAGCCCATAACATCCAAAGCACTGGAAGCCGGGACAAATTCACCGCGTCGAACCATAACACCCATATCAACATTGGCAGTTACCATGTATTTAGGGTATTCGAATACATTGACTTTGAAGTTATCGAATTCAACATTTCCGCCGTACACATAAACACCAGGATAACCGGCAGATATAACAGGAGCACCATCATGGGTATAAGGACAACCCGGTAGTAACTCACCATCAATATATACCCAGAATTTATTGTCAATGACCTGAGCTTTAAAGTTATGGAACCCTGTCTCAAGCGTATCAAAATCTACTCCCGCATTCCATTGTTTTGAAATGTACCAGCTGGCACCGTCATATCCTTGGAGTTTCAACGCACCACTGCTGCTTGAAGAATTCCTGTAAACAAAACGATAAAATTTGGTGATTGCAGGATCTGTTTTAATAGCAAGACCTTTGTAAAGAGGTTCTGATGCAGAAACTTCTTTTACACAATAGATATCGGCAGAAACTTCATAATTTTTCAATTTCTTACCAAGATCAGCGTATAGAAGACCTGTATTTGCATCATCAACATAAATACCAACATTGCTCAAACCGGCTGAATCGGCAGCAACTGTCAAATTAAGTCCACCGGTATTGGCATTAGCTGTATTTTCAACCCATGTCAAATCAGCTGTACCATCAGTGAACTCTTCAGTATAGTCTGCTTGGGTATAAGTAATATCGCGATTCATAATAAGACCGAATTTACCGACTGCCCAAAGTTTTTTACCATCATATTTAAGATCGTAAATATAATTATCAGCTCCACTTATCTCTTGTTCCCAGGTTTCACCGGCATCTTCCGAACGATAAATTGCCCCTTTTGAACCGGCAAAATAG
>CAYPTO010000150.1:0-4287 GCA_964413625.1 uncultured bacterium | reverse complement strand
AAGAATAGGCATTGTTAGGATGATCTGAGGTTTCAATCCGTATTCTCGTTGAATATCGCGCCCTACAAGAAGATTGAACTTTTGGTCTGTACCACCAAGTTCAATATCAGATTTGATCGCTACACTATCATATGCCTGTGCCAAAGGATAAAGAAATTCATGCGTTGAAATAGGAATGCCTCCGGCAAAACGTTTTGAAAAATCATCACGCTCCAACATACGGGCTACGGTATAATGTGCCGATAAGGTTATAACATCGCGAAAATTCATGGGTGCAAGCCATTCCGAATTATACCTGATCTCCAAATTCTCTTTATTAAGTACAATTCCGGCTTGGTCAAAATATGATCGTGCATTTTCTTTTGTATTTTCAAGAGTAAGAGCCGGACGCGTTTTGCTTCTTCCCGTAGGGTCTCCGATCATAGCGGTAAAATCGCCAATGATCAAAACAGCCTGATGACCAAGATCCTGAAACTGTCTCATTTTTCCCAGCACAACGGCATGACCGATATGAAGATCCGGGCGACTGGGATCTGCCCCCAATTTAACTCTTAAGGGTTTTTGTTCTTTTATGCTCAATTCGATCTTTTTTACCAGCTCTTCTTCAGGTATAAGCTCCTCTACACCCTTGCGAATAATGTCCATCTGTTCGTTCAGCGATGGAAAGCGACTCATATCAGCTCCTTTGATCAATGTTTCATCTGACGTTCCATATTGCGCTGTACATCTTTTTTTGCAATATCCTGTCGTTTGTCGTATAGTTTTTTGCCTTTTGCCAATCCCACTTCTACCTTAATGTGGTTTCCCACCCAATACATGGCTATGGGAACAAGCGTAAGGTGTTGTTCATCTCGTTTTCTTTTAAGCTTTTTTAGTTCTTTCTTATGCAAAAGCAATTTCTTTGGTCGGATGGGATCATGGTGTTCATATCCCGCATGTGAATAGGGTGAAATATGGGCCTGTAACAAATACAATTCACCATCTTGAAAATTACAGTAGGCTTCTTTGATGTTTATTTTTCCCTCACGGATAGCTTTTACTTCGGTTCCATGAAGTACGAGGCCTGCTTCGATCTTTTCAAGAATATGAAAATCATGATAGGCTTTCCGGTTTTTCAGAATAAGCTTTTCCACGCGGTAATATAACGAAGTTATTTAGAAATTGGAAAGATTGTTTATTTTAAGAACATGTGTAGAGGCGCGATTAATCGCGTCTTTACATCTATCGTGAATATTACTCCGCGTTACCGTTAAGGACCAGTCCAACCAGCCCAAAACTGGTCATTAAAAAACTACCTCCATAACTGATAAAAGGGAGTGGTTTCCCGGTTACAGGTAAAAGTCCAACCGTCATGCCGACATTAATTAAAATATGTGCAAGCAGTGCTGTGGTGCCCCCGATAATAAGCATTGAAGAAAAGGTACTTTTAGCTGTTATGGCCATACGATACCAGCGCAATACCAAAAAACAATAAATAAAAAGAATAAGGGCTATTCCAATAAAACCAAATTCTTCAGAGATAACCGAAAAAATAAAGTCGGTATGTTGTTCAGGAAGGAAATTGAGATGGGCTTGAGTCCCCTGTAAAAAGCCTTTCCCAGCCAGTCCTCCGGATCCAATGGCGATCTGTGACTGAATAACCTGATAGCCGGCACCCATCGGATCCAGATGGGGGTTCAGCATGGTTAATATCCGCTGTTGTTGATAGGGCTTGATCGCATTCCAGAAAAAAGGTGTCATAACACCCACTAAAATATTCATTAGGAACATACCTGCTGAAAAAAGAATGTTCTTATTATTTAAGAAAATTATTACCGCAATGGTAATTCCCCAAATAAGAAAAGCCCAACTATTAAAAGCCGCCAGCGTAGTAATAAATGGAGCGGCGATCAAAAAGATATAGTATAATTTATACCCGCTTGCAAAAAGCATAGCGGTAAATATGGCTCCGTAGATCAATGTTGTTCCCAAGTCGGGTTGCAGAAATACCAATAGAGCCGGAATAGCCAAAACACCCAGGGGATATAGAACATATCCGGCTTGAAGAGGTGAACGACGGGTTTCACTAAACACTTTTGCAAGCATGATGATCAAAATAAATTTCATATACTCCGACGGCTGGATCTGAAATCCGCCAAGATTGATCCAGCGAGTGGTACCCGAAGTGACCATAGAAAGAATAAAAGGAATAATGATCAATAATATTCCAACAATATAGAGAACTTCTGCGTAGCTCAACAAAAAACTTTTCCTGACGGAGAACAACATAATAAACATAGCAAGTCCACCAAGAATACCCAGCATTTGTTTCCAAAAATACTGCATATTGGATTCCGTCCCAACAAAATATGTTGCGCTATAAATAGCTATGAGTCCACATCCGGTAAGGATAAAGACCAAGATCAATGACGACATATCGATCTCGGATAATTTTAAATTAAAGAAATCTTTAAATTTCATTATTTTCTCATATAGTAATAATATTTTAACAGTTGTCCGGCTACGGGCGCGGCAATATCCGCTCCGGAAATACCGTGCTCAATGAAAACAACGACAGCAAATGGAAAATCTTTTAGTTTTGAATAGCCAATAAACCAACCGTGAGGTTTACCATGCGGGTTTTGTGCGGTGCCCGTTTTTCCATACATATTCAAGCCCGGAACATTTGCCGTTCGACCTGTTCCCCATGAACTTTGAACAGCATTCATCATACCACGATCTATTTCTTTCCAAGTAGAGGTCGAAATATCATTTACATAAGATACGGGATAGGATGGATTCTCAATAGTATTATCTGCTGTGTACTGAATCGATTGCAAAAGATGAGGCGTAACAGCCTTTCCATGTGTAGCTAAAATACCGGTATAGCGCAAGGCCTGTAAGGGTGTAACCAATACATCTCCCTGACCGATCACCATATTCAGCCACATACCTTTCCACCATTTTCTGCGACCATAGTGTTCATCTAAAAATGTTCTATCCGGACAAATACCCGGTAATTCTCCAGGAAGATCTATACCCGTTAGCTCACCAAATTTCATTTTTTTTGCGTAAGAACTCCAGTCGTCAACACCAAGTTTAAGAATTACATTATAAAAATAGACATTACATGAATGGGCGATCGCTTCATTCAGATCTTCAATACCGTGAACATGTGAGCATTTAAAAGATCGTCCGCCCATATCGAAAACACCTGTACACTCAAATTCCGTTTCGGGGGTTATTATTCCTTTTTCTAAACCAGCTATTGCAGTAACCATTTTATAAATAGATCCCGGAGGATATTGGCCTCGAATTGCACGATTAAAAAGGGGAATTCGTTTATCCTGGACAATGGAATCCCATTCGGTTTGAGTCAATCCTTCCGTGAATATATCCGAATCATAAGAAGGGGACGAGACACATGCTACGATCTCACCGTTTTCATAGTTCATCATAATTGCCGCACCATTATAATCCACCAATAAAGATTCGGCACGCGCTTGAAGATCTTGGTCGATTGTCAAATATAGTGCATTTCCCGGAATAGGATTGATCTGTTCATAGGCCTGATCATTAAGAGGTTTCCCGCTTGCATTTACTTGCTTATAGCGAAATCCTCTTTTTCCCCTTAAAAGATCTTCATATTGTTTTTCTATACCATCATATCCTATGACATCACCAAGTTTATATCCCGCATTCCGAAATTTATACATGTCACGACGACGTATCTCGGCCGTATATCCTAATAAATTACCGCTTAATATTTCATTTGAATATTCACGAATCGGGCTAAAAGCAACTTCTACGCCCGGAAGATCTTGAATGCTTTCGTTAATGATCGCATTAATCTTGTAATTGATATTGTGTAACACTATGGCGGGACGATATGATCCGTATTGATTACGTTTCATACTTTTTTGAAGCTGTTCAATTGGAACATTTGTGATATTTGATAATTTTTCCCAGGTGTTCGGGTGCTGTCTGATAATATCGGGATAAACAACAATATTATAACACGGAACATTATAAATAAGTTTTTCACCGTTACGATCGAATACGATGCCACGCGGCGCTGAAATATCAATACGGTTCAGCATATTACCTTTGGCTTCACTTTCGTAGGTAGAGTAATTAACGATCTGAAGAGAATAAAATCGAATAATAATGACTAAAAAAAGGAAAAGCGCCATAACACAAAGGGCTACGACTCTATATTTGTTCATTTTATTTTTTACATCGTGCGGCATGATCACCTGTTTTTATTATGAAGCGGAAAAATCATGTTAAGAACAAGTAATATCAGGA
>CAYPTO010000149.1:0-4333 GCA_964413625.1 uncultured bacterium | reverse complement strand
CTGTAAGTTTCCGGATATGAAAGGTATTGATGTTTTAGCAAATATTTTAAAAATATTTCCTGACGCTATTTGTGTCATGATGGACCATGATCCGGATATTGATACTATCATGAAATCTGCACACATGGGCGGGTATGATTTCTTAAAAATACCCATCAAACATGAAAAGCTGGAACGCCTGATCCTTCGTGCGATCGAGCGCAGATGGTATATTCTGGAAGCACGACGCCTGAAAGAGGAAAAAGACAATAATCTTATTGCTATTTCCGAAGAACAATCCCGGCTCCGTTCTGTCATCAACTCTATTGATGATGGACTGATGATCACCAATAATCGTCGTGAGATCATTTTTACCAACCCGCGTTTTCACAAATTGATCGATGTCAAACGTGAGATCCTTGTCGGTGAAAAAACAGTTGATATCATCCCACGAAAATTACAATTACAGATCAATACTATTCTTGACAAAAAAAATCATACATGTTCTATTAAAGAAGAGATCGTCATTGAGCCACCCGCCAAACTGGTGGTCATGGCCAATTCCACCCCAATCATCGATGATAATGGGAAATTACTTGGTGTTGTTTCCGTACTTCGTGATATAAGTGAAATTAAAGCTCTGGAGCTATCAAAATCCGAGTTCATTAATATGGTCGCCCACGAGCTAAAAGCTCCCTTAGGAGCTATTAAGGGCTATTTGGAAATGGTTATTGATAAGCAACTGGGTGACAATAGCGAACTTTATGATAATTATCTAAAACGATCTTTGAACCGCAGTGAAGCAATGCTTGCACTAATTCAGGATCTCCTGAATATTTTCCGCATGGATGCACAAAATGTCAGACGTGAAATTGAACGGATCGATGCAGGCGAGCTGCTCAATGAAACAATCGAGTTTTTTGACAGTAATATTCAGAAACGAAAATTGCAGCTTAAAGTCGATATTGAGAAAAATATATTCATTGAAGCTGATCGTGAAGAGATACGACGCGTATATACAAATCTGATCTCAAATGCTATCAAATACAACAAAGACGGGGGCACGATTCATGTTACTGCAAATCTTGAAGATACTTATGCCGCAATCACTGTTGAAGACAGCGGGATCGGCATGACCCGGGAAGAAAGCGAACGCCTGTTCGAGGAATTTTTCAGGGCGAAGAATCCCTATACAAGAAAGATCAGTGGAACCGGTCTTGGAATGACCATACTCAAAAAGATCGTGGATGAATACGATGGTAAGATCGACGTCTCCAGTGAATATGAAAAAGGTTCTATTTTCACAGTTCTATTACCTTTAGCAAAATAAATAAAAACATTCATATAAAATCGTACAGAACAGGCATGCCTGTTCTGTACATTATTTTTTAAATTATTATTTGTATTCGCAGATCAATTCCAAAATGGAATCAGTAATCCGTTCTGTGTCTTTAGAGCTTAATAAATGTCCATTAACCAAAAATGAAAACACAATATTCTCACCGGAAGCGGTTTTGGTATAGCCGCTTAAGGCCCTAACATTTGAAATGGTACCTGTCTTAGCCAAGACTTTTCCTTCTGCAGCGGTACCTTTCATCCGGTTTCTTAATGTACCATCGACTCCCGAGACAGGCAAAGCGTTCATCCAAACCTCTCTCAGGTCACTATGATACATTCCTTCAAGTATTTTAACCAATATTTGCGGTGAAATATAATCATAGCGTGTCAGACCCGAACCATCCACATAAGCCCAGCTTCCCGGTTCTACACCGAATTCAGCATAGACCGAATCCATGATCTCGCGTCCACCCTCTATTGAGCCTAAACCTGTTTCATGCCAAGAAAGTACACGCGGCATGGTTTCGGCGTACATATTCTGACTGCGTTTCATCAAACGGGTTACTACTTCTGAGAGCGGAACCGAATAATAATTTGCCAGTTCACGATAATTTTCATCAATAGGTGCATGCACCCAATTATCGATCTCATCACAATCTATAGGACTTCCGTTAACGACAATTCCATTCTCCTCCAATGTCTCCTTAAGTACATGTACATAAAATTTCGTTGGATTATCAATCGTTGGTGTACGTTCAGTGGTATCACTGCCGGCCACGAGCTGCCCGCTTAAGGTAATCTCATTCGAATAAAAATCCCGATTAAGATATATTTTATTATAACCTTTTTCAACGATTTCAAAATCTTCTTTCAATGTAAAATAAGAAGATTCAATATTTGGGATCAATACAACCTGACCATCTACGGTAGCAGGCGGTACTATCTTGACATCTACATAATTCTCATTAAATTGCAATGCTCCAAACTGAGCCGCATACCAAATCTGTTGATAATCCCAAGCCCAGCCTTCACCGATACGTACATCGTCAAACGCATCATCATCACCGATAATATTCCCCTCTATTCTGTAAATGCCCTGTGCTTTTAAAGTGTCCGCCCAGGCTTTGAATACTGCCCGGGAATCTTCCATATAGCGTTCATACATTGTGGGATCACCATTGCTCCAAACGACCAAATTTCCATAAAGGACAGAACCGCGAACTTTTCCTTTTGTCAGCACATGGGTTTCAAATTGAAAATCGGGGCCCAATACTTTAAGCGCTGCTGCGGTAGAAGCGATCTTGTTATTGGATGCAGGCATGAAAAGACGATCTTCGTTTTGAGCATACCAAACATCCTCTGTATCCAAAGACTTAATCATCACACCCCAGTGTGCATGAGCAAACGCTTCATCCTTGACCAGGGCATCCACTTTTGACATCATATGATTAAAATTTGCAGATCCTTTTTGCCGGATCGTCTGGCTTGTACTTCCGCATGAAACAAGCAGAAGTATAATAGATAATAGAAATACCAATCGTTTCATTTTATCTCCTATTCGTATTCTTTCATGACCGCACAAATAAATACCAGATCTTTGTCTTCGGACATATTTTTATATTGATGTTTTTCATTTGGTAAGATTAAAGAAAAATCACCGGCCGTTACGGGATGTAAATTGCCACTTTCATCTTTAATAGCACCTTCACCGGAAATAAAATAATTTATATGCTCCGATTCATGAATATGATAAGGTGTATGTCCACCCGGCTTTAAAGTAAAAACGCGGAAGGATATATTCGGACTATTATCTTCTTTCCCAATGGGCACCTGACGGAAAGCATTTTTAACACCTTTCATGTCAACCGGCTTTGGGGGCATTTGTTTTAATGACTTAATGATCATATTACATCCTCTCTTGCTATTTTTCAAATAATTTACATATAAAGATCTTTTATAAAAACAATTCTTTGTCAGTCATATAAAATTCTAAAAGATATTAAAAGCCCCGTTTTTAACGGGGCTTTTAAAAATATTTACAGAATTAATCGATTTATTCTTCGATCAGTTCTTCCATTTGTGTAATGATACTATCAAATAATTGAAGTGTACTGGCGATCGGTTCCGGTGTGGATATATCAACTCCGGCTTTTTTCAGCAATTCAATTGGATAATCACTTGAGCCACTACTTAAGAATGCCATATACTTATCAAGGGCACCTTCTTCTCCATCGATTACTTTTTTACTTAGATCGGTAGATGCACAAATACTGGTTGCATATTTATATACATAGAACTGACGATAAAAATGCGGAATGCGGCTCCATGTTAAAGCATATTCATCATCGATCTCAAGTACACCTTCATAATATGATTTTAAGATGTTCATATAAGTATCGCTTAATTTTTCAACTGTCAAAGGGATACCCTGTTCGGCAAGACTATGTGCTTCACGTTCAAATTCTGCAAAAAGCACTTGAGTATATAATGTTCCCTGAAGATTATCTGCCCATTGATCCAATAATGAAAGTTTTTCATCTTTATCTTTTAGGGTCTGAAGCATATAATTCATCAGGAGATTTTCATTGAATGTTGAAGCAACTTCGGCAACGAACAGAGAATAGTTGGCAGTTGGATAAGGTTGGTTTTTATTTGTATAGAAACTATGTAACGAATGTCCCAATTCATGAATAAGCGTAAAAACACTGTTACGTGTTCCATTAAAATTCATCAGAATATAAGGATGGACACCATATGCTCCCCAGGAATATGCACCGGAACGTTTATTCCGTGTTTCATAAACATCTACCCAACGAGAAGACAGAGCCATTTTGGCATTTGCCTGATATTCGGGACCCATAACTTCAAGAGCTTTAAGAATGATATCAACAGCTTCTTCATAAGTATATTTAACTTCCGATTCGGCAGTGATGGGGACACTGGTATCATAAAGATGAAGTTCATCCACACCCATGATTTTCTTACGCAGGTTCATGTAACGATGCAAAGGTTCCAT
>CAYPTO010000148.1:0-4335 GCA_964413625.1 uncultured bacterium | reverse complement strand
TTATTACCGGGGCGCCGGCACTATTGCTATTGTAACATTGATTCTGAATATTTTCTTTGTTCTTTCCATTCTTGCTTCATTACGTGCTACATTAACCCTTCCAGGTATTGCGGGACTTGTATTGACAATGGGTATGGCAGTGGATGCGAACGTACTTATTTTTGAGCGTATTCGTGAAGAATTCCTCAAGGGCAAGACCATTCGATCTGCTGTGGACAATGGCTACTCAAGAGCATTTATAACAATTCTTGATGCAAACCTAACGACCCTGATCACCGCTTTGGTATTATGGCAATACGGTTCAGGCCCTATCCGTGGATTTGCTGTCACATTGTTCTGGGGTATTATCTTTAACTTTGTATCCGGTTACTTTATCTCAAAGACGATCTTTACATCGTTCACACACGGTAAAAAACCCTTAAACAAGCTCAGTATATAGGAGGCAACCGTGCTACAATTCTTTAAAAATCCAAATTATGATATAACCGGCAAACGCAAGATCGCGTTTACCATATCAATCGTGATCATCATCGCAGGTATTGTTTCCCTTATCTTTCAGGGTCTCAACTACGGTGTAGATTTCGCCGGTGGTGCAAAAATGCAGATTGCATTCAAAGAAAGTATCTCTGCTGAAGATCTGCGTTCATTGTTCACTGAAAAAGATCTTGGAAATCCCGAGATCAAAAGTTCAGGAACAGATGAATATATGATCACCATTAATGCTAATGAAGCGGAAAACTCCGATGATCTTATCAAGGAAGCTCTTACCGGTGTTGATTATACTATTTTACAGATCGACAAAGTCGGTCCTAAAATGGGACATGAAATGCGGAACAATTCCTATAAGGCTGTTGGTATAGCACTTCTATTGATCTTGATCTACATTACCGTTCGCTTTGAATTTAAATTCGCGATCGGTGCTGTTGTTGCTTTGCTTCATGATATCCTTATTACTCTGGCGTTCTTCTCATTCTTCCAATGGGAATTCTCATTGCCGGTATTGGCTGCCTTCCTAACCATTGTGGGTTATTCTCTGAATGATACCATTGTGGTTTATGACCGTATTCGCGAGAACATAAAGATCCACAAAGGTAAACCTTTATTAGAAGTGATCAATCTTAGTATAAATCAATCTTTATCAAGAACGATCATTACGTCATTGACAACATTTGTCGTTGTATTGATCTTGGCTATTTTTGGCGGACAAGTACTTTTCGGCTTCTCTATCGCAATCGTTGTCGGTGTGATCGTTGGTACCTACTCTTCTATGTTCGTTGCAGCTCCCATACTAATAGCATGGGAACATCGTTTCAAAGAAGAAAAAGGCAAAAACAAGAAAAGATAGGTCCCCCGAACAGGCTTCATCCCTGCCGGAATCCCGGATAAAACAGTAAAAACCCGGCACTTAAGCCGGGTTTTTTACTTTAAGTCAATAAGAGGATATATGAACCAAAAACCACTCTTGGAAATAGAGCATCTTCATTTCTCATTCGATGGGAAGCTGGAAATACTCAGAGATATTTCACTACCCTTATATGAACGTGATTATCTTGTAATCATGGGACCAAACGGCGGTGGAAAAACCACGCTCCTGAAGTGTATGCTGGGTCTGTTGAAACCTCAGAAAGGTAAGATCATTTATCACCATATCTCCAGAACTGAATTTGGATATGTCCCTCAATTCACAACCTTTGATAAATACATGCCTCTGCGAGTGTACGATTTTATTGAAACGGGACTTATTGGTGAATATCATCCTTTAAAAAGACGTAATCATAATAAAATTGATATGATCGAGAAACAGCTTGAAGCATTTTCTTTAAATAAGATAGCTTATGCGTCAATTTCAGAAATATCCGGTGGGCAATTACAACGTGCGCTTCTGGCACGAGCTCTCATACAAGACCCTAAAGTTCTATTTCTGGACGAACCCACAACATTCATCGATTCCGAATCACGGGGGAATCTCTCGGGAATTTTAAAAGATCTAAACGAAAAGATCGCGATCGTTATGATCACTCATGATACCTCAGCCGTAGATAATCAGGTTAAGAACATAGCCTGTGTTAACCGGACATTGTACTATCACGGACGAGATGAGCATATTGAAAGCTCTCTGGAAAATGTTTACGGTTGTCCAATTGAATTGATCGGTCACGGACTACCCCACCGTGTACTTAAGGAGCACAAATGAATATCCTTCAATATGAATTTGTACAAAACGCGTTGACCGCGGGGATCCTTTTAAGTATTACTACCGGGATCATTGGCTCATTGGTCGTCATGAAAAGGGATACTTTTCTCATAGGAGGTATCGCCCACGCTTCTTTTGGCGGATTGGGATTATTCTATTTTCTCGGATTGGACCCTATCCTGGGAGCTTTTAGCGTTGCATTGGCTATCGGTGGTTTTATCGGGATAAATAATGAAAAGCAATTGCATACCCACAATGCACTTATCGGTGTCCTCTGGGCTTTCGGTATGTCGATTGGAATTATTTTTATCACGATCACTCCGGGCTATGCGCCTAACCTCCTGACCTATCTTTTTGGTGATATTTTAACGATCACACGTGGTGATATTCTCAATATCGCTATCTATAATATAATACTGTTTATTTTCCTGTTCCTTTTCTATAAGCCCCTAATCGTCTATCTGTTTGATAAAGAATTTGCAGCATTGCATGGCATTAAGGTCAAACTTTACCGTTTGTTATTTTACATATTCATTGCTATCGCCGTTGTTTTGATGATTCGTTCAGTCGGTATTATTCTTGTACTGGCTCTTCTGACCATTCCACCGCTTATCGTCCTTCCGCTTTTTAAACGACTTCCTATGGTCATTCTTATGTCGATCTTAGTATCACTGGTCATCTTCATCGGTGGATTTTTTATAGCTTATTATACAAATCTGCCCACCGGACCCATTATTATCTCAACAGGGACAGTTATACTCTTGCTCGTGAGGCTGGTATGCCTTCTGAAGAAAAAGAATTCTTAATAAGATCTTATCATAAGATTATACATGCAGTCCAACCCGATGCTCTGTATCAAAAATACTTTCATGTATTTGATAAAACGCTATACTATAAAAATACGCTCATAGATCTTGATATTCCCGGAAAATTGATCCTGGCCGGTTCGGGAAAAGCTTCACTTTCCATGGGGACGGCATTTCTTCCTTACTTATCCAGAAAAGTCGATGGATCACTGTTTATTTTACCCTCAGGAAGCTCAGGAACTCCTTTCACGCTTATTGAGGGCAATCATCCCATTCCGGACCAAAAGAGTCTTAAAGCCGGGAAACGCATGTTTGAATTTATTCGCTCGTTTACGGAAAATGATACTCTTATATATTTCCTATCCGGAGGATCCTCTGCGCTCCTTGAATATCCCGAATCCGGTGTTTCTTTGGATGATATTCAAAAGGCTACCGATACCTTTCTTTCATGTGGTATGAGCATCAATGAGATCAATGTTCTCCGTGGAGCTTTATCAAGAATAAAGGCAGGTAAATTAGGCAAAATATGCAAGGCTAAATGCTATATCTTTGTCCTCTCCGATGTGATGGGAAATGATCTTTCAACCATCGGTTCAGGTCCGTTTTACAGAAATCAAATAGATCAAATTCAAATAAATGATCTTATCCTTAAATATCAACTGGAAAAATCACTTCCTGCCCATATAATCAATATTTTTAAAGAATATAGCCCTATTCGGAATGTTGATAGTATCCCCCATTATTTGATCGGTAGCAACATGGATCTTCTGGAAGCAGCAGAATTGATCTGTTTTGACGAAGGCATCCGTCCCCTAAGCTTTCCTGAAAGTCTATTTGGTGAAGCAAAACAAACAGGTAAAATGATCGCAGATATGATCAAGTATTATTCCGGTCAAAAACCGACTTGCATGCTCTTTGGCGGAGAGACCACTGTAACACTCAATAAAACTCCGGGCAAAGGCGGTAGAGCTCAAGAATTGGCTCTTACAGTCCTTAATGAACTTCAAGGGAAACCGGGTATTACTCTTCTTTCAGCCGGATCGGATGGAATGGACGGTATGGGAGGGGCAGCTGGTGCCATTGTCAGTGCACATACTTATAAAAAAGCTCAGGAACTCAACCTTTGTATTGAAAAATATTTAGAAAAACATGATTCTTATCACTTTCATGAAAAATGTGGCAGTCTTATCATGACCGGATACAGTGGTACGAATGTTGGGGATGTAGTGATGGCGTTGATGAGTTGATGAGTTGATGAGTTGATTGATAGATCGATAAGTTTCGTAGGAACGATATCTTTGCTCCTCTCCGTTTCGGGAACCCAATCGCCGCCAA
>CAYPTO010000147.1:0-4344 GCA_964413625.1 uncultured bacterium | reverse complement strand
GCCCTTTCACAGTTAAGCCGTGCTCCCGAACAACGCGGTGGTGACAGCCGTCCTAAGCTCTCGGATCTTCGTGATTCAGGTGCAATTGAACAAGATGCCGATCTCGTGATGTTCATCCATCGTCAGCATTACTATTCGAAGGATCCAGGTGATGAAGGCAAGGGCGAGCTGATCATTGCAAAACACCGTAACGGTCCTACAGGAAGTGTGAATTTAATCTTTAAAAGTGAGATCGTTCGTTTCTTTGATGCTCCCTATGATTCCTATGCTCAACAAGCTGAAGAAATGGCAATGTAATAATTATGACAAGCGACCTTCCCAAAACTTTCCCTAAAGATTTCAATAAACTTATTGATAAAATAAGAGCATACAACAGTAATATTGATGTTGATATTCCCATCTTATGGAAAGCTTACAGCTTTGCAAAAACGGCTCATAAAGATCATTATCGCCATACAGGAGAGCCCTATTTCGTCCATTTGTATCAAACTGCTTATATTTTGGCCGAACTGAACATGGACACTCCAACGATCTGTGCCGGTTTTCTTCATGATGTGATCGAAGATATCAAGATCCCGGAAGAAGTTTTAAAAAATGAATTCACTCCCCTGATTGTAAGTCTTGTCGTCGGGGTTACCAAGATCAGTGACATGGATTTTGAAAGTGAGCAACAGGAACAAGCCCAAAATTTCCGTAAAATGATGCTGAAAGTTGCGGAAGATATCCGCGTAATCATCATTAAATTTGCTGATCGTCTCCATAACATGCGTACTCTTGACGCCATGCCGCCGGAGAAACAACGCATTAAATCTCTTGAGACCCGTGATGTTTATGCACCTCTTGCCCATCGTCTTGGTATGTACCGTATCAAAATGGAAATGGAAGATCTATCATTAAAATATCTTAATCCAAAGATCTATAAAGAGCTCACTGAACGCATTAATGATCAGAAGAAAAGATCCCGCCAAGATATTGACGATTTTGTCAATCTGATCCAAAAGTATATTGCCGAAGAAAATATTGAAGCTCGTGTTTTTGGACGGATAAAAAGCTTTAATTCAATTTATAATAAAATGGTACGTCAAAACCGTCCATTTGAAGAAGTGTTCGATATTCTCGCTATACGGGTTATTGTCAGTTCTATTACTCATTGCTATTCTGTACTGGGTATTGCACATCAAAAATTCACTCCTATTACCGAACGCTTCCGCGATTTTATTGCTACACCAAAATCCAACGGTTATCAATCTGTTCATACAACGGTTATTGGTCCAAAGGGCATCCCAATTGAGATCCAGATCCGCACGGATGAAATGGATAAGACCGCAGAGGTCGGCATTGCAGCTCACTGGAGATACAAAGAAACCGCAGAAAGTGATGAACTTGACAAGCATATAACATGGTTACGTGATCTTGTTGATATTTTGAAAAACGATACGAGAGATGATGAAGAATTTTTAGAAACAATGAAGATCGGATTATTTAATGATGAGATCTTTGTGTTTACCCCAAAAGGTGATCTCATCAAGATGCCTATTCACTCCACGGCTTTGGATTTTGCTTTTGCAGTTCATACAGAGGTGGGTTTTCGTTGCATCGGTGCAAAAGTAAACGGAAAGATCGTATCTTTAAACACACAACTCTCCAGTGGTGATCGTATTGAGATCATAACGTCAAACAGTCATAATGTCAGTTATAACTGGTTAAGATTTGTTACAACCAATCGTGCTAAAAGTCGTATCAAAAAATGGCTCCAACGACACGAATTTGAACATAGTGTTAAACTTGGCGAAGAAATACTTGAAAAGGGTTTAAGAAAAGCTAAACTCTCCGCTAAGATCAAAGATGCAAAATCACATTATAAAGAATTTGCTTATGATACGGATAAACTTTTCTATCAGGCGATCGGGAAAGGTGAATTGACCGTAAAACAGATCATCAAAGAGCTTTATACCAAAGATGAAGAAATAAAAACCTCTGAAGGTTTTCTACCTTCACTTAAGCAGTATAGATCAACAAATGGGATCAGTGTCAGCGGCTATGAAAATATGTTAGTCCAGCTTGCCAAGTGCTGTAATCCGATTCCCGGTGATGAGATCATTGGTTATATCACACGTGGGCGCGGCATTACGGTTCATCGGCATGATTGCCGGAATATCCCAAATCTTGAAGAAGAAAAAGATCGTTTCATTGACGTTAAATGGCAGGTCAAAGCCGGACGAACCTTTGTAACGCGTATTAATATTATTGGCGAGGACAGAGCCAATTTGATCTATGATGTTTCGCAGATCATTCATGATCAGCATACAAATATGTTAAGTATCAATTTCTCGGTTGAAGGTAAATTAGCCAGGGGGCAAGTTGCCGTTATGGTCGAAAGTTTAAAGCATGCCGAACGTATTATTCAAAAACTAAAAAATATCGCTGGGGAATTAACTATCGATAGAACATAATTCTGGGAGGAATCAATGGAAAAGAAAACTTTCACTAAAAAAGATGTTGCAAAACACATACGTCTAAGAACCAAAAGTGGTTGTAAAATGCGAATCTATGAATGCGAAAAGTACATGGACGAAATCTTTGCTGCTATGTTAGAACTTCTAATGGACGACGAAGCTGAACGGGTTAGGATCGAGATCCGTAATTTTGGTGTTTTTGAAGTTAAAAACTCTAAAGCAAAACCACAGGCAAGAAATCCTAAGACCAATGAAGTCATATATGTACCGGCACGAAAAAAAGTACATTTTAAAGCCGGGAAAATATTAAAAGAATACCTCTCTAAACCCCGGGAAATGTAAAACGGAAATGAAGCGAATTCTTGCAATCGACTACGGAATGCGGCGGATCGGTCTGGCCGTTTCCGATCCCCTGCAAATCATTGCGACTCCTTTAGATACGCTAAGGATCAGCAATTATGATGATGGGATCAAACAGCTGTTAGCCGTTTATGAAGAATATAAACCGGCCACCATTATTATGGGCTATCCACTGGGTACTTCAGGAGACAAAACAGATCAAACAAGATTGGTTGATAAAGTGATTAATTCTTTAAGATCATCGATCGATGTTCACATTATCTCTTGGGATGAACGCTATACGTCATTACAAGCTAAAAGTATCCTTCTGCAACAAGGCAGAAAAGTCCGTGATGATAAAGGCATGGTAGATCAATTGGCAGCCCGCATTATGCTGCAGGAATATTTGGATTCGCAAAGTAAGACATGAAACTGAACATAAAACATATTCTCCTCCTTTTACTATCAGCTCTTCTTCTTGAGATGTCATTTGCGCCATTCAATCAATATTATACTGCTTTTTTCGCACTTCTTCCTCTTTTGTTCATCCTTGAAAAAGTTAAAAACGGTTTTCTTACCGGACTTATCTGGGGAATCTTCTATTCCATTTTATCTATTCATTGGCTGGCATTGAATACCGGGACATTTCCTTGGCTCGCAACATTTTCCATGTTGTTGGCATCTGTATTCCTTGCTTTAAATTATGGATTCATCGGCATGTTTTTTAAGATGATCCAAAGAAAAGACGCATTATTTTCTTTTCTATTTTTGCCTTTTACTTGGACAGCTGTCGAATTTCTGCGCTCATTTGGAATTTTCGGCTTTCCATGGTTAAGTTTGGGACATTCTCAGGCATATAATACGGTTTATGTCCAAATGGCCGATATCGGCGGTGTTTATACAGTGTCATTTATCCTTCTTTTGACGAACTTGTTTCTTTTTCTCATGATCAAAAACTACACACGAAAACGTCTGCTTGCGTTGATTATGATCATTCTTGTCCCCTTTATATACGGTACGATCATGATCAATTCGGATCTAAGTTCCGATAAAAAATTAAATTTCAGGATTGTTCAGCCCAATATTCCGGCTAAAGAAAAATGGATACCTGCAAACAGGATCCCAATTATCAATAAACTTGATTCTCTGAGTCGAACCGAAAATGGTTTCCAACCGGATGTCATCGTATGGCCTGAAACGGCGGTCCCCTATTATATTCGTTCTTCAATTTATATCACACACCTGGTAAATCAATGCGCTGTTGAAATGAACAGTACTCTCATAACCGGTGCTTTGGATTTCTTTTACAAAAAAGATAAAAGCGACTGGCATTTAAGTACGAACACCATGTTTGTTTTTGAGCCCGAACGATCAACGTTTAATTCAGCAATCTATGATAAATTGCACCTTGTTCCCTTTGGAGAATTTACTCCAGGTGGTAGCATGTTCTCCTGGTTGAACAATATGGAATACGGCCAAAGTGAATTTTCTCATCGAAATTTTAGAAGTCCACTAAAGATGACTTCCGACAGTATTGCTTTTACACCTA
>CAYPTO010000146.1:0-4346 GCA_964413625.1 uncultured bacterium | reverse complement strand
AAAGTCAGAATAGACGATAGAACTTCATAAATCAATCCCTTCATTCTCATCACCAAAAACAGTTATAAGCACAATCATATTCCATTATTTTTCTATGCTTTAAATAAACAAGTATAAATCAAGTGAGCCGAAAAAAAACAAAAAATCCAAGTAGTGCAAACAAATTTGGACTATAAAACAATTAATAAGAAGCTTATGTATCTATTTTTTGGCACCGAAACCACAGGATTACCACGAAACTGGGAAGCCCCTGTAACAGGTTTGAATAATTGGCCAAGAATGATTCAAATAGCATAGATTTTATGTGATAATAAAGGAAACCGCTTAGAATCTCATGATTATATTATTAAGCCTGAAAATTTTAAAATTCCACTAAATGCATCGAGAATACACGGCATTTCGACTGAAAAAGCTATTAATGAAGGAGTAGTTCTTGAGACAGTTTTAAATAAGTTGAACGTGCTGATTTTATGGTTGCTCACGATATTAGTTTTGATGAAAAGATTTTGGGTGCAGAATTTTTGAGAAAAAATATTAAAAGTGACTTTAATAAAAAGAGAAAACTCTGTACAATGTAATCATCAACTAACTATTGTAAACTTCCCGGACCATATGGATACAAATGACCTAAATTATCGGAACTACATATAAAATTATTCTGAGTAGATTTTGAAAATGATAGTCTTTCATTTGACACTGCAGATTCGATTTTAAGTAAATATGATTTTCTTAATTATAATGATACACTATATCAAGATGATAAAACCCAATACGCACATCCTAATTTTATTTTTAATATTCACTGGTAATTACGAAATTAATAAATATTCTTTATCATTTTACTTTTGCCTTTTGCCTTGACGGAAGGTCTCCCCCTGTAGCTCTTAAAAATTATTAATACACATGTACGGAGGGCTCAAAAGTCTCCACTACATTTTACAATAAACCAATTTAAAATGTCTTACGACATACAATTTACAACTCACGACTAACGCTTGCTTTTCCCCGCTTTTCCCTATAAATTTCAAGCTGTTAGGAATGAAAAATAAATTGAACTCGAAAGGACAAATATGAGCAAAGGTGTTACCCCTCAATCACAAGATTATGCGAAATGGTATATTGATGTCGTTCAAAAGGCTGAACTGGCGGACTACTCCCCGGTAAAAGGTTGTATGGTCATACGTCCCTACGGTTATGCCATTTGGGAAAATATTAAAGAAAATCTAGATCGTATGTTCAAAGAAACGGGGCATGTGAACGCCTACTTTCCCATGCTCATCCCTGAAAGTTTTTTAAAAAAAGAAGCGGATCATGTGGAAGGTTTTGCACCTGAATTAGCGGTAGTGACTCACGGTGGCGGCAAAGAACTGAAAGAACCATTGGTCATTCGTCCTACTTCAGAGACGATCATTTGGTCCATGTACAAAAAATGGATCAATTCTTACCGCGATCTACCGATTCTTATCAATCAATGGGCCAATGTGGTCCGTTGGGAAATGCGCACACGCTTGTTTTTACGCACGACCGAATTCCTTTGGCAAGAAGGTCACACCGCCCATGCCACAGAAGAAGAAGCGGTTGAAGAAACACTAAGAATGGTTGATGTCTATCGTGAATTTGCCGAAAGCTATATGGCCATGCCGGTTATTGTCGGTAAAAAGTCCGAAAAAGAAAAATTCGCCGGTGCTATCGATACCTACTCCATTGAAGCCATGATGGGTGACAAGAAAGCACTGCAATCAGGTACATCTCATTACCTTGGACAAAATTTTGCCAAGGCTTTTGATGTGATGTTCCAAAATGAAAACAACGAACAACAATATGTTTATGCTTCATCCTGGGGAGTTTCAACCAGACTGGTTGGTGCCTTGATCATGGCACATGGCGACGACAAAGGCTTGATCTTGCCTCCAAAATTGGCCCCATATCAAGTTGTGATCGTTCCCATCTACCGCGATAATGGAGCAAAAGTTCGGGTCATGGATTATATTCAATCGATCACTGACGAACTAAAGGCTAAAGGTGTTCGTTTTCATGTTGATACGCGTGAGACCCTCTCTCCCGGATTTAAATTCAACGAATGGGAAATGAAAGGCGCGCCGCTACGTGTTGAGGTAGGTCCAAGAGATGTTGATAGCGATAATCTTGTCTGCGCTACGCGTTTTACGGGCAAAAAAACCGTTATGACAAAAGCTGCCTTCCTAAAAGGTGTTTCGGCTATGTTGGATGGCATTCAAAACGACATGCTTGAAAACAGAAAAGCTTTCCGCGAAGAAAATACCACAGATATCTCAAGTTATGATGAATTAAAAGCAGCAACAGTCAACGGCGGTTTTGCCAGGGCATACTGGGATGGCAGTCGTGAAGATGAACAATTTATTCAAGACGAATGTAAAGCAACCATTAGGAATATTCCTTTCGATCAACCTGAAAAAGAAGGCATTTGCTTTTATACCGGTAGAAAGACCGGACAGCAGGTTATTTTTGCAAAGGCGTATTAGACCGGGGCTCCTCCGCTACCAACAGCGTCATTGTATATTGCCTGTGGTCCCGAAACTTTGGGATTCAGGATCTTAGCGTCTATATCGTTCTCTCTTTTTTTTTAGAGCATAAATGTAATCTATAAATTCAAACAGCTTTTTCACGTTACGCAAAAACAATCATTTTTCGCTCCCCTCCCAACATTTAATGCTCCCTGCTTTGCACTGTGCCCAATACGGATTGTTCAACCCCGCCAACCTATACCTTTTAGCTTCGGCCGGCAAGCTCGGGATTGTAGATTGTTAGTGGAAATTCTATCTATTCTTGTTAGATCCCTAACGGGGTCTTAATATATTCAACTGCGATGCAGTTGTTGTAATTTATGCGATTACAATGCTACTATATCGGACTTCCCTGGAGTCCCGGAAATACCCCCACCCAAAAAAACCTTGTGGTCTGTTTCTACAGTTTACTGTATGTGCCTTCAATTGTACAGACGCGAAGCATTGCATCTCTATTTTTTTATTCCAATATACAATGACATATTTCTATTTTTTGCTTCAGAGTTTCCGAATTACATATCGACATATCGACACATCAACTATAAATATATCAACCTTTTTTTCTTTCCCATGAGCACAATTATTTATATTTTACTCTCAATAAAAAATGGAAGTATCTTGATCGTTAACACCCAAGCATTTGTTCTTAAGGTCAATCCCAAAGGGGAAACATCTGCCATTCTGCATTGTTTTTCAAAAGATTTTGGAAAGATCATTCTGATCGCGAAGGGTGCGCGATCTGCAAAAAGTCCATTTAAGGGTTTAATTGAGCCATTTTCACTTCTAAACATACATTTCAATGAGAAAAAAGATCGTCCCTATCAGTTCCTTTCTCAAGCGGAATACCTGCATCCCTATACTCATCTTAAACGTAATCCTGAAGCGGTACTTTACGGATCCATCATATTGGAAATTTTATATAAAGAACCTGAAGTCGAAGCGGATATTCTTTTATTTGACCTAATACGCCATGTATTTAATGCTATGGAAGCCGGTGCTTCACCACAGATTGCTCATTGGTATTACATCTTGCATTTTCTTGAAATTGAAGGTTTATCATTAAATACTGAAAATTGTTCTCAATGTGATCAAAAAATGACACATGGCTATTTTATGCCATGGCAGGGTAATATTCTTTGTACGGACTGTCATGAAAATATTACATTAAGCTGGGAACTTGACAGGGAAATGTTATCTTTACTGAGAGACTTACCGAAGCTGTCAACGGAAGAACTTCCCGCTAAGATCAACGGTAATTTTGACAAAGACATGATCAATCGTATTCTATGGAACACACTTGCAACCCGCTTTGATACATGCAAAAAATTGAAATCTGTTGAAGTGTTGAGGAAAATACTTTAAGAGGGGTTAAGGTTTAAAGGTTAAGAAGGGGCGACTCTCTAGTTGCCCGTTTAATACGGGAGACTCCAGAGTCTCCCGTACATGAGCGACAAAGGGTTTAAGGAATAGGAATAAATAAATCAAAAATTGGGCACAAATAAAGGATAAAACAATACATGAATCAATATCGTTTTAATATGCGTCGTAAACTAACACCCGGGATCCGGGTACTAATTATTTCCAATACCGTCATTTTTCTTTTAGGGTTGATCCTGCCCGAATTAAACAAATACATGGTAATTTACGGCGGGCTGATTCCCCAACTTTTTACAAAACATTTTTTCCTTTGGCAACCCATTACTTATATGTTCCTGCATGGCGGATTCATGCACTTATTCTTTAATATGTTCGCTTTATGGATGTTCGGGACAGAATTGGAACATCAATGGGGAACGCCTTTCT
>CAYPTO010000145.1:0-4355 GCA_964413625.1 uncultured bacterium | reverse complement strand
CTCCTCCCGCCGTCCGTAGTGCCGTACTGCTCTATATTATTATTACCTCTGCAATCTTTCTTGTCTTAATTAATAATTCGGTAAACTTTACAGGACTCAGTAAAGCCGTACTGTATATCAACCATCTTCTTACTGCCATATTACTGATTATTGACAATGTGATTTCCATAAAACCGAAAATATATAAATGGAAATTACTGTTTTACTGGATGATCTATCCGGTGGCTTATTTAATATTTTCGATTGTGGAAGGTCTCGCATTTTGTCGATTTAGATATCCTTTCCTAAATTTTAATGAAATGGGTATTTATTCTTATTTTTTAATCATTTTTATGCTGGTTCTAATATTCATCGGTACGGGTGCACTGATCATATTTCTTAATAAAATATACAGAAAAACTCCAAAACAATCATGAAACGATTATTACGTTTTGTAATTATCGCCTTCCTTTTTTCTCAATCGCTTTTATTTGCCGGGCAATTTATATACTTTACTCCGAGCTTGTCGCCTGTTCTGTGCCCCAAGGTGGTGTAAAGAAAACTGTCATCCTAACCCCCCGATGGATCGGGGTTAAAAGATCTATTCATGATTTATTTTATTGGCTTGAGTCTTGTATAATGTGATATTCGTCACAGACTGTATTTCATAATATTATAAATCATTTTTCTTTAATAAATTTCATCCGCTTATAAGATATGAGTGGATAAAATGAAGCAATTGAGCAAAAATTATATTTCCCGGTATCCCAATAGAAAGCCTCAGCGATTAGGTGATTATAATTATTCGCGACCCGGATATTATTTTGTGACAATTACATTGGATAATAAAAATTTCATATTTGGGGAAATAATTGGCGGAAATATAAAATTAAATGAATTCGGAAAAATCGTTGATAAATGCTGGAAGGATATTCCTTGTCATTTTCCGGAATGCAAATTGGATAAATATGTGATCATGCCCGATCATTTTCATGGGATCATTCAGATAGTACGGAACAGGCATGCCTGTTCCGTACAAGAGCATGCCTGTTCCGTACAAGAGCATGCCTGTTCCGTACGCAGGCAAAATCAATTGCTTCCTTTGATCATTGGGGGATTTAAATCTGCATCTTCGCGATTAATCCATCAATTGGGATATCATGATTTCAAATGGCATAAATCCTATAATGATCGCATTCTTAGAAAAGATGAATTAAATTGCAAAAGAAAATATATCAATAATAATCCAAAAAAGTTTCAATATCATGACCGCAAGAAAAAATATTTAACTTATTTCTCATCACTTATATCTTATATCTAACGAAGTGGGCAATTTAGAGACATAGATGGGTTTTATTTTGTGGGCTTGAGCCTTGTATTAATATGAGACAAATATTGATCAACACTATATATTCTTAACTGAATATTAATTATTCCATTACTTATTCTTTACTATTGCAATAGCACATCCAATGATGTATATTGCTGAGTTATAGAACGATAAGAGGACTTATATATTTGATAATAAGACATAAAATAGTGGCATTGCGAATTCTATTTGCACTATTCTTGCTTAGCGGGTTGGCTTTGGCCGAAACGGTATGGTTGGAAGATTTTAATACCGCTGCAGATCAAGACAAAGGTGCGATAGGTCCGGGTCCCGTTATTACCTCTCCTTCCAGCGGTAAATGGTCCGTAAATGTTGACAACTGTACCCTTGCTGATGTTAAGGATTGGTTTAAAGTAACCAATAATGTTTTTGAAGGTGTAGATCTCGATGGAACCCAGGGTACGAATGGTACAGGAGATGGTGCAATCTGGACATCGGAATCAATAAGTATCACAGGTTACGACAGTATCGATATTTCATTGAATGTTTCTTTAAGAGACAGTTCAAAACATGAAAATCCCGATTTTATTAAAGCTTCATACATGTTAGATGATGGAAGTATCACACAATTCGGATTTCTCTATGACAGTTTTGGACCCGATACATTTTCAGTAAGTGGATTAAGTGGTGATTCAATACGGATATATGTTGAAATGGATTGTAACGGTGGCAAAGAGAATATACGATTTGATAATGTATTGGTCGAGGGTTATGTTCCTCCCACATCTGTGGATTCACCGGGGACATTTTCTGCCACTCCTGCTTCAGCATCAGAGATCGATCTGTCCTGGACAAAGAATGGAAATAGCGACAATGTGATGATCGTATTCAACACCTCAGGTACCTTCACTAATCCTATAACAAAGACCCACTATGCAGTTTCATCTTCAGTTGCAGGTGGCACAGTTATTTACAACGGAAGTGGAAACACTTTTAATCATAGCAGTCTATCTTCTGCAACACACTATTTTTACAAAGCATGGTCCGTAAGTGCTGATACTTTATACTCTTCCGGAGTATTATGTGACACAACAACGTCAAAAGAAGAACCATCAAATCACGTATTGTCCTTTTCTTCCACTGCCGATGACCGAAGTATTGAGCTTACTTGGTCCGATAATGACGGAGCTGCAACAGCAGATGGCTTTTTGATCAAGGCAAGTACCACATCTCTGGCTGCCATTTCGGCACCCTCGGATGGAGTCACCGAATCTGATGATACAGATTTTTCAGATGGGTCCGCAATCAAAAATATCTTACCTAATACGGAGACATTTGAATTCTCCGGATTAAATGCCGAAACAACTTATTATTTCAAGATCTGGCCATATTCTAACTCAAATTCAAATATTGATTACAAGACAGACGGAACTGTTCCTTCCCAATCAATAGCTACGACAGAGGCAGTAACCAGAGCTATTGATCTTGATTTTGAAAGCAGCGGTGGCTACACGACCAATATTGCAGAATTCAATGATGGAAATAAAGATTATTTCGTCAGAACGAACGGTAGTGATATCAGCTCGGATGTAAGTTTTCAAAATATTCGGGGCTCATATTACTTTGCGGCACAGGATATTAATGCCGAAGGCGCAACCATGCCGCTTTATCTTTATATCAATAATGTCGATATTTCCAATTTGACTGATCTTAATTTCAGCATATACATCGCTGAAGATGATGACGGATCAAACCAAGATTATGATGCCGGTGATTACATCCATGTTGATTACGATATTGATAATTCAGGATCCTATTCTAATCTGATATGGGTTGAAGGAACAGGAACAGAAAGGAATTCTGAACCTTTAATTGATACTGATTTTGACGGTGCCGGTGATGGAACAGCAATCACGAGCACATTTGCAAAATTTTCGAAAGATATTTCATCCACCGGAAATGAGATCGATATCAGGATCTCCTTTAGCATTGGTGGTGCTCACGAAGATATTGCCCTTGATGATATTTTGCTTACGGGCAAAAGCGTTCAAACAGACTTCGTATTAAATATTAAAGTGCTTCTAGAAGGTGCTTTGTAAAGGCAATCAAATTTAACAAGCTTGTTTTTTTTATTCTACATTAGTCAATATTCTCAAGTCCATATTGTAAATTATAAGATAAATATTGGTAGATTTTAATCAATTTAAATTTTATTTTGGTGAAAAGATCTCACAATTAAACACGTCATCCCGAAACTCCTTAGGGGTTTCCGGGATCTGTACAATTACCTTGTTCCGTAATAGAATGGAATGACGAGTAGATAATACCACAGAGCAGGAATATCCGATTAACTCAAATTTCTTGTGCTATCCATAGCAGGGAAAATACAACAAATGAAGAAAATTGAGTCAAACGGGTCTGTTTTATATAAAAATACCTGCGTAGTACAAAAAGCAAAAACACGTCATTCCGGGCTTGACCCGGAATCTAAACAATTTCATCACTCCAAAATATTACCGATCAATCAACATTTGAGATCCCGGGATTCCGATATTTCGGGATTTTGGGATGACAGACCGTTTACGTCCACATAACAAAAAGACGCGAAACATCGCGCCTCTACAATTTAGCCGAAATTTACGTTTCTTCAACTTTCAACTCTTATTCTTTATTCTCTTAATATGTTAATAATTAATTTATTATTTGTTAATTGGGGCTCAATTTATTATTTTATTTTTTACGCAACTTATGCTAATTAATGTTTTGGAAGAAAATTTTTATTGACTCTAAAGAAGGAGAAAAAAATGAAAACTTTTGCTAAGAATTCTATGCTTGTTCTGGCCCTGCTCGCCATGCTTACGGGGGTTGCGATGGGGCAAACAACACTTTTTCCTGGTGATATTGCAATTGTTGCATTTTCTTTTGATAACCCGGATGAGTTGTCTTTTGTTTGTTTAACTGATATTGCATCAACAACTACTATTCATTTTACCGATAATGGTTGGCTAAGCTCTGGTTCTCTTCGTAGTGGAGAAGGAACTCATAC
>CAYPTO010000144.1:0-4360 GCA_964413625.1 uncultured bacterium | reverse complement strand
TTCATCTCAAATCTTGATGACGGAGAACCCATTCATTATGCCAACGTGTTTCTTGAAAACACTATATTGGGTGCGGTTTCAAATGCAGACGGATATTATATTATTTTAAATGTACCGGATGGTGTGTATACCTTAACGGCATCTGTGATAGGGTACAAGCTTGAAAAACGAAATATCAGTGTTGGGGCTTCATCACGGGTCAAAGCACATTTTGACCTTATTCCGGAGCAAATCCAAATGGAAGAAGTCATCGTCAGCGCTGAACGCGAAAAGTTTAAACAAGAGATCAAAATATCTTCCATTACAATGGATCGTACTCAGTTACGCACTGTCCCGGTTTTAGTTGAGGCCGATTTGTTCCGGGCTCTACAGATGCTGCCATCCGTCAGTACAGGTTCGGATTTTTCTTCTGCACTTTATGTTCGTGGCGGGTCACCTGACCAAAATCTGATCTTATTGGATGGTATTACTATTTATAATCCATATCACTTTGGTGGGATTTTTTCTACATTTAATACCGATGCTATTAAGGAAGCTGAATTTATGGCCGGGGGTTTCCCCGCTGAATACGGTGGTCGCATGAGTTCGGTACTTGATATTAAGAACCGCGAAGGAAATGCCGAAGAATTTCATGGTAGCGGCAACATATCCCTGCTTTCAAGCAAGCTTTTACTTGAAGGACCGATTCCGCGCGGGTCGTTTATGATCTCCGGACGACGGACTTATTTTGATGCCATTTGGGAAGGTGCAAAAAGTATATATAACGTGATTTCTCCCGAAGACATGAGCTTTTCTTTCCCGTATTATTTTTATGATATGCAGGGGAAAATAAATTTTAATTTTAATGATCAACATCGAACAACTCTCAGTGGATTTTTCGGGAATGACGTGCTCCAGTTTAAGGAAGAATTCAAAGAAGGAAACCCCGGTGAAGATGGATATAGTCTGGATTATTATGGTGTTGATTGGGTATGGGGAAATAATACCCTCAGCCTAAAACACCGCTGGCTTATTCGCCCTGATCTTATTGCAAAATTCTTTGTGGCCCGCAGTAAATTCCAATTTGATGTAGACTTCCTTTTAAAGAACGAGTATTTCTACATAAATGATTCCGACACAACAAATATTGATACAAGTTCTGGTAATTTTCATACAAACATTAATATGCATGACTATATCACCGATTGGTCGGAAGGCCTTGATATGACTTGGTTGATTGACAAAAAAAACACATTAAAATTCGGAGTGTTTCATAAGGATATCGATTTTGCTCTCGGAGCCGACTTTAATGAATTATCGTTATTGGATAGCGTAAACCAGTCCCTCGAATGGGGTGTTTATATTCAGGAAAAATATCGACCTTCACCTTTGTTTATTTTTGAACCGGGTATCCGCTTGACACGCTATGCAAATACTAAAAAATGGTATCCTGATCTAAGGCTAAAAGCTAAAGTACTGGCAACAGATCAACTGGCCTTTACGCTTGCCGGCGGGACGGTCCATCAATTCTTGCAGACCGCGAATTTTGAGAATGAAATGATCCGTTTTATCGATCTTTGGTTTCCAACGACGTCGGAAATGGAACCCAGCAAAGCCACTCACTTTAATGCCGGATTGGAATACTGGTACAATAATATTCAGTTTACTTTAGAAGGCTATTATAAAAAATACGATCATTTACTGACCATGAATGAAGATCTCGGTGGGGCGACTCTCATGTCATTCATTGAAGCGGAAGGTTATTCCTATGGTATTGAATTTCTCATGAAAAAAACAACGGGTGACCTAACCGGCTGGGTTGGATATTCCTATATGAGCACAAAAAAACGCGAAAGCGAGGCAGCAGGATATTATCCTCCAAAATACGATCGCACACATAATTTGAACGTGGTTGCTCAATATGATATCGATAAACGCTGGTATTTCTCATCATCTTTGGTGTGGAGCACCGGAAATCCCTACTCACAGGTTTATGGGAATTTCCATTATACCGATCCGGACGACCCAAACAGCCCATGGCTTAACCGCATGGAGATCTACGGAGAACGCAACGGAGAACGATACCCACCGTATTTTAGATTGGATGTGGGTATCAACCGACGCGGTAAATTATTCAAACAAAAAGCCACCTACTATTTTCATGTGATCAATGTAACAAATCATCCGAACGTATTTCTTTATCTCTATGAGGATTATGATGCACAATTTGATCCCGAGACCAATACGTCGATCATTTATCGTCAGCCGATTACCATGTTCCCAATCTTACCAACCTTTGGCGTGGAGTTCTCATTCTAATGAAAAAATACACACATATAATTTTGGCAGTTTTCCTTTTTCTTGGCATTTTTTCGTGTTCCGATATTGAAGAAGTGGTTATTTACCATGAACCAGTTCTAAATATTTATGCTAATATTTCTGTCGCTGACCCGGCCATGAACTTTGTTCATGTCTATAGAACCACAGGGTTCGGTGAACCGGATCGTTATGAGACCGATAGTATTATCTACCATGAATTTTATAATGAATCATCAGGTGATACCATTACTTACGAAACTCTTTACATTGATACATCTTATGCCGTGAATGATGCGAAAGTCTATTTTCTGCATGGATCAGACACCATTCACTTTTATGAACATATCCAGGGGATCTATGAACTGGTAGATACATCTGTAGATATCATTGTTGGCGATGTGTATAACCTGCGAGTGGAAACAGAAGATTTTGGTATTGCAACGGCAGGTGAAGAAGCTCTGCCGCCCATTATGTGGATGAATTCTGAAACTGATACTATTTGGATATCCATTTCAGACCCCGAAGCAGATACTTTACGATGGAATGATGTCGGTGGTGCATATAATGTTAAATTTAATGCAATTTACCGAAGTGACTGGGGCTCTTATACATACGAATTATTAACGGAACAAGTGCGCGATCCGTTTTGGGCTTATGATTCCAGTAAGTATAACGGATTGTTTGATGTTGATGCGATCTATGAATATCTGTATAGTGATTATAATCCTGACAGTTTGGAAGTAATAGCAACTGTAATATCTTATTCCGACTCTTACCTTGATTATAAAAGTCTAGAACAAATGGCACTTACCACAGGTTTTATTCGTTATCCTACCCTGAGTGATTTTCGCGTAAATATTGATAATGCACTTGGAGCGTTTACTTCCTTGTCTGTTTCAGATAGCCGGGTTGTGATGTTTGTAAAATAAGGGAGCGTAAAACGTGAAACACCTGCCTGCCGAAGCGCTTCGCCCCGATAATTCGAGGAACGTATGAAGGGCGCAGGCTGATAATACGTGAATCGTAAATCGTGTGATAAAAATATTAGGGATGGTCGTGATCATCCCTTTTTCTTATAAAAACTTGAGTCAAGTCTATATAAGAAGATTATATTATTAGTGTAAAGATATTCATCAAAGCTTCGTGCTATCATTTTTAATCAAGAGAATTCCTCGGGGCTTGCCCCGAAGTTCCCAATTTTTTTTTGTTTTGAGGATTTGCGGTAACACGAAGTGTTAATATTTCGGCGAAATACCTCGTATGCTTGCATCGGGGATAGTCGAAAAATAGCAAATCCTTTTATTAAAAATTGATTTTATATCAAAAATATCGTTTAAGTTTCGATTGCCGATCATTTTACCAATAACATTTTCTGAGAAGAAAGCATTTTTCCATTTACTTGCATAATTGCAATGTACATGCCACTTGGAACATTCGTACAATTCCATGAAAGTGAATAGCTGCCTGATGAATGCTGAGAATTGACTAGTGTATTTATCCGACGTCCATGAATATCATAGATCGAAATATTGACATACGAGTTAATGGGAATATCATAATTCAGTGTGGTATGTGCGTTAAAGGGATTGGGGTAATTGGGATGAAGTTTAAATACTTCAGGCAAGCGTGTTACGGCAGGTTCTATCGGGTTATTGATCTTGATCGCTTCAACGGCATCAAGGTAAATGATTCGGTCAGCAGACTGATTTGGAGCATAGAACATTAAGGCATCAAGTGTAACATAATCTCCATCTATGGCACCGTTACCATTTGAATAGTTAGTCCATAATTCTGCCGAATCAAGCCGGACACTGTAAGTATGCCAGGCATTATCACCCTCAACGTTCATGCGTAGTGATCCCTCCATTTGGCTGTTGTCATCATCGATCAATACGGCAACTTCAAGTCCGGGCTGGGCGGTTTTGAGTGCAAAAGATATTTCACGGGCTCGAGGGATCTTTATATTATTTATAGCCGATCCACTGCCTGACAGCAATCTAACAACCCAGTCATTTGAACTGCCGGCATCATCTTTAAGAACTATATTTAAGGCATGATCGTT
>CAYPTO010000143.1:0-4391 GCA_964413625.1 uncultured bacterium | reverse complement strand
TTTCTTGGGATCCATCATCCAATTCGACATAAACTTTGACCTCATTATCCGGATCTGCTTTGGAATAACGGGCCAATAGCCTCGAAGCAAGTTTCATGTCCTCCTGTGAGAATTCGCCTGTACCAATCGCTGAAGCACCTATAACATCGATAAGCTCAAATGCATATCTGCCTTTTTTGAAAGATTTTAGCAAGTGATATTCTGATTCATCACGTGAGATAACAAGTTTTGCATTCTTTGACAGTCTAAAATGTCGGCCAATACGTAATAGCGGCGTATCTTCTTTGGGAAATTTTTCTTTTCCATATTGCTCAAGCAGATCTTTGAAACGATCTCCGTACTCGGGATTGATCAAATAACAATTACCACCTGCTGCAACGGCAAGATCTTCAACACCCAGCTCTTTTGCCAATTGTAATTGGGGAGTGCGACCACGACCTTGAAAACCTTTTAATTTATTTCTGTCCACCAAACCCTCAAGTTCCGGAATAGTCGGAACAAGGCGCAAAGCCGATAAAGGTCTTAACAATCTTCCTTCTATACCGCTTTCGGCCAATGCAATCTTCATTTGATGCGCAAGCTGACTTTTAGGACGCTGACCCACAACTTCACCGGTAAAAACAAAATCAGCACCTTCTTCTTTCATCACACGTGCCGCTACACGAATCATATGCAAATGACAATCCAAACAAGGATTGATATTTTTTCCATATCCATATTTTGGATATAAAAGCGTCTCCCAGTATTCATCCTGAATATTTTCAATGCGAAATTTAATACCTAAAGCTTTGGCTGTATCTTCAACGCTACGCTTTCCGTCCGCTGATACTTCCTTATGATCGGTAAAGCCCGTTCGGATCAACAAACCGGTAACCTCTATTCCCTGCTGTTTTATCAAAGCCGTTGCAAGAACGGAATCCAATCCACCGGATAATAGTCCTATCGCTTTTACTTTCTTTGCCACGGTTGATCCTTTTTTTCGATCTTTGTTTTACGTATAAGGGTAAAATTGTAACCGCATTCGGTAAAATGAGATTCAATAATATCCTGATGGGTTTTAAAACGATTGTAATGAATAATCACCACATCCGAATCCGGATAAACCACCAACATTTCCGCTCCGGCCCCACCCAAAATTTCAGATTTAAGGGAATCCAGGGAAATGGCATTCTCATTAGGCATAAATCTATAAATTACTTCATTTTTTCTTGAACTACTGCATGCGGCCAAACCCATCAGGAGAAAGACCAGCAGAAGATAAATATGTACATGCCGTTTTTTCATAGCCAATTATACATAATTTTTCCTTCAAATGCTAAAATGTTTATTGTTCTACGACAGGAGGATAAGCTTGGTAATCATTTTGAAACACTATGAAAATATAATAGATTACTTCGTAAATACTCTGGAGAGAAAAATGAAAATCAAACCGTATATCATTATCCTTATGCTAATTGGCAATCTCTGGGCGAATTCACCTTTTTATTCAGTCCAAACACATTTCGGTCAATTCCGTCGCAGCGATATGGATTCCTTATCCGTTGAAGAGCAATTGGATCTATGCACCGAAGCAGGCATTCAAATGATTCGGGATGAATGTCTTTGGTCTGACGTAGAGACAGATTCTGGTATTTATGTTATTCCTCCGGAAATCGATCATTATGTTAATTCAGCTTTGTCACGCGGAATTGATATTTATATGATCTTAAACTATAACAATTCCATTTATGCTCCTTCAAACGGCTCAGGCATTACCACACAGGCAAATCGGAATGCTTACGCTCGTTACTGTCAGGCTGTAGTCGGACATTTTTCTCCCTTAGGTGTCAAACACTACGAAATTTGGAATGAGCCAAATCATGGTGTATTATTCTGGACACCTCAGGCAAATGCCAACGATTATACTGATCTCCTGCATACTGCCTATGATTCCATAAAAGCCATCGATAGCAATGTAACGGTTATTGGCTGTGCCACATCACCTGCAATTGGAAACCCTTCACCCTACATAGAAGGTTTGGACTTTATACGCGATGTCTATGCTGCCGGCGGCGCACTTTATATGGATGCGGTTTCTTTTCACTTGTATCAAATCGCCTATCGTCCTGAACATGAATTTATTTCTTACGTTAATAATGTTAAATTATTTGTCGGTGACAAGCCGATATATTTCAGTGAATTCGGATATCCCACCCACACTACCTGGCCCAATATATCGTTAGCAAAACAAGCACAATATGTCACTCGAATGTATTTAACATGTTTCATGGATCCACAGATCAAATCAGTTATGTATTATGATCTTAAAAATGATGGAACCGTACCAGAAGAACCTGAACATAACTTTGGTCTCTTGGGATTTGATAAAACCCCAAAACTTGCATATACGGCATTGAAAGAGCTCATTTCAAAAACAGCATATTCAAGACCGGAAACATCTTCATCAGTAAATGATATTTACTTTGCCGATATACATGATTCACTTAAAATTGTATGGACTTACAGCGGCACAAAATCACTTAAGCTTCAAGTAAATGCGAATTATGTCAGACTTGAAGGTTTGCTTGGTGATACTTTGGCATACTGTATAACTGAAAACGATACCATTAAATTAACCATTAATGAAAGCCCCCAATACTGTATAACTCAAACCGAAATTCCTATTGTTGATAAATTTTCTTTTAACGATCATGATTTCCTATTATATCCAAATGAGACATTAAAATGTATATATTCAGCAAAAACCGAAACCGGGACACCTGTTATTATCAATCCCAGTGCTATAACTTGGGAATTCATAGGTCAAACCGGCGAACTGAAAAATGATATCTTTACAGCCTTTTCTCCCGGCGTTGGCATGATCATTGCAAATATTCTGGGTATAAAGGATACGATGAAGATAACGATCCTTGAAAATCCCGGTTATTATACGGTTGAATCATTTTCCGATACATCCAATTTTACACTATCCTCAAATTATTTAAACATGAATGCATCTTATCTTTCTATAAATTCAGGGATCAATGGAAGCGCACTTTCTCTTAATTATGAATATTCAGGTTCAACTGCCATTGCATATATATTAAAAAATATAATGATCAATCATCATGCCGATTCTCTCTATCTGGATGTTAAAACTGATGAGAAGAAGTATGATTTTCGCTTATACTGTAGGGATAGTAAAGGGCAAACTTATACATTATACATGAAACCACGTCCAACAACGTGGACCAATACATGGGGAACTCTTTCTTGCCCCATGGAAATTGATAATTCAGCAATACCGCCTGTACATATTTATAAAATCTATATAAAACTGCGACCGGGATCTACAAGTCAAACAATCCCTTATACCGGAGAAATACTTTTAGATAATTTATGTATCAAGCGTGGCGATGCGGTAGGTATTATTGATGACAGTGTTATACCTGCAGATATCAAGTTATCCCAAAATTATCCCAATCCCTTTAATGGCCATTCAAGGATCCATTTCCAATTAAATCAACCTTCGGTGCTGCGACTTGACGTTTTGGATCTGCGTGGATCGATCGTATTAACGCCCTTAAATTCCTTTTACTCAGCCGGAGATCATTATCTTGATCTTGATATGAAGACCCTGCCATCCGGAATTTATATATACAGATTATCAACGCCAAATTTAACCCTTAACAGAAAGTTTGCTTACATAAAATAATGAAAAACTTACCTTTATTACTCAATCATTCAAGCGAATTGTTTTCGCTTTGGTACAATAAAGAACTTATTGTACGTGCCGCAGACAAGATCAAAAGGAACTATTTCCGGGAACGACGATATTTGGGTTCCAAAGATAGAAAATTCATCGAAATATTATATTTTGATATGATTCGAAATTTACGATTATATCTTTGGCAGATCAATGAAATACAGCCTAAAGAAAAACGTAATATTTCAGCAGAACTCTTAACGGTACATGCTTATAAACGTTTATTTCCACAAGAAAGTTTAAAACAAGAATTCAAAATAGACGATAAGATCGCAAAGTTATTCAAATCGTATAATTATCGTGATATTCTTCCTGATAACCTCGCTGAACGCTGGTCCCTTCCGGCTGTTCTATGGAAACACATAAAAGATGCTTATGATCCTGCCGAACTTGAACAAAGCTTATCAGCATTACTGCAATCTCCCGGTGTCCATATTCGAACCAATACACTAAAAATTACAACACCGGAATTAATGGAAAAAATGAAAGATATACCCTTTCAGCTTGGAACATTATCACCGGATGCACTTCGATTGGATACTTATGCAAATCTTACTCAAAATCCATTATTTAAAAATGGTCTGTTTGATTTTCAGGATGAAAGTTCTCAACTGGTGGCTTTTGTCTGCAATCCCAAGAAAAATGA
>CAYPTO010000142.1:0-4410 GCA_964413625.1 uncultured bacterium | reverse complement strand
AGGTTATTTAGATTTAAGAAATTTAAAAATGCATGTTATTGATAGAAAAAATTCTTAGAAGGGAAATCGTATTTTACAAGATCAATACAAAAAAAATTAAAGAAAAATCCTAAAAGCCCAATAAGTAAATGGCTGTTAGATAATGAAGATTATTATTCACAGATGGATTCATGTTATGTTTATTCTCATGGTAATAATTTTTCGAAACATTACTATATAATTGTCGGTGATACTATAATTCATGTAATAGAATCAAAACCCGATTCTTTAATTATCAAAATGTGGAATGATCCAAAAATTGATCAAAATATGAAATATTGGTAACTCTCCGAGAGATCCTGAAACAAGTTCAGGATGACGCGTTTGTGTGTTATAATATTTCCATAAAATATTTTTCACCCATCACTCATAACTCATAATTTATCATTTAACAACTCAACAATTATTCTACCACAAAACAACGTTTTTTGTTGCTTAGTAATATTTTATTACTTAATTTATAATTAGCATATGCCAATAACGGAGGAAATATGCCACGACCACATAAAACACGACGCATCTATGGAGAGTTTGAAGCAGATTACTTTAAACCACGTGGACGAATGATGTCGGAACTCGAAGAGATCCATCTTGAAGCAGATGAGATAGAAGCCGTACGGCTTGCAGATCTTAAGTGCCAATATCAGAATGATGCAGCGGCTATGATGGGTATATCACGGCAAACCTTCGGGAATATTATTAAGCGGGCGCACCAAAAAGTTGCCGATGCGCTAATAAATGGGAAAGCTATTCGATTTACTCCTGTTGTTTCGGAAAGAATGCGGTGCCGCGGTTGCGGCCAAAGATGGGCAGAAACTGCATACGTCTCACCTATAGAAAATTGTCCGGTGTGTGAAAGTACAGCGATTGAAACCGAAATTTTACATTTTCCGGGTCATGGTCAAGGAAGACGAGGTAATCGATAATTGAAAGAGGAGACTACTATGCCTATGGGAAATGGAAGAGGTCCAAATGGAATGGGTCCGCTAACAGGAAGAGGATTGGGAAATTGTCGGTCTTTAAATATTGCAGGTGCTATATTTATTACTTTCAGACGCCTGTTTGGGTGGTATGGAAGGCGTAATTTTCGCAGATAACCACAGATTGACTTAAAAAAGAACAATAAATAATAATATAAAAAAGGAGAAATATTATGCCAAGAGGTGACAGAACCGGCCCAGATGGAATGGGGCCAATGACTGGAAGAGGATTGGGATATTGCAGCGGATATGACAGTCCGGGATATACGAAAGGTACACCGCGCGGCGGCGCCGGATATGGTGGTAGATTTTTCGGTAACGGCGGTGGATACGGCAGAGGTTTCGGACGGGGTGTCGGATATGGTAGAGGTTTTAGTTGGAGAGCAAGCGCTCCCTATGCTTCCTCTGTTCCTTATGAACCTCAGGATGAATTGCGGGCGCTTAAAAATGAAGCAAAGCAAATGAAAGAAAGCCTGGAAGCGGTAAATGAGAGAATAGGCGAATTGGAAAAAAAGTAAATGATAAAAATAAATGAAGAAACCTGTATGGGGTGTGCCGTATGTGTTCGGGCATGCCCCAGCGGTTTTGAAATGGTGGGACGAATTGCAAAAGTAAAGGATCAGAAGGCGAATTGCATGGAGGAAGCCATAAAGGTTTGCCCAGTAGATGCGATTTATAGGGAAAATAGTGAAACCGGCGAAATTCATGAAGATCCGCATGTTGGCACTAAAACTCATTACAGGAAAAGTTATTCCGGCCGCGGTTTGGGAAAAGGAAGCCGGAGCAGGGGTTCCGGTATGGGCAATGGCCCCGGTGGATATTGTACATGTCCTTCATGTGGTTATCAAGCACCTCACCAACCCGGCGTTCCTTGCTATGAGCAGAAGTGCCCCAAATGTAGCATAAGTTTGATCAGACAATAAAAAGGTATAAAAATATCAATGAAAATTGCCATTGCAAGCGGGAAGGGTGGGACAGGAAAAACAACCCTATCAACAAATCTCGCAAGTTTTCTTGCAGAAAAATTCAAAGTTGTACTTTCTGATCTGGATGTAGAGGAACCTAATTCAGGACTTTTTATTCAAAGTGATTTAATCCATTGGGAAGATAAATATAAAATGATCCCTGAATGGGTTCAAAGCAAATGCGATCTATGTGGAATTTGCAGAGAGGTTTGCAATTTCAATGCTATAACGCAGATACTTGACGAAATAATGGTTTTCCCGGAATTATGTCATGGGTGTTATGCGTGTTCAGAACTTTGTCCCATGGATGCCCTGCCAATGAAAAAGAAAAAGATGGGTGAGCTTAGGCATTACGTAAAGGGAAATTTGTCATTTATTGAAAGCAAGCTTGATATTGGTGAAGAACAAGCAGTTCCATTAATTGCACAGACACTCGATTATATAGATAAACATTTTTCGGAAGATATAATAAAAATATATGATTCTCCTCCGGGGACATCTTGTCCGGTAATTGAAGCGACCAAAAATGCGGATTTTATTATTTTGGTAACCGAACCGACTCCTTTTGGCCTTCATGATCTTAAATTAGCCGTAGAAACTGTTAGAGCATTAAAGAATGATTTTGCTATAGTGATCAATCGATTTGGTATTGGCGACAATAATGTTGAAAAATATTGTAAATCCGAAAACATACCTATCATTGCAAAAATTCCAAATCAAAGAAAAATTGCCGAACTTTACTCTGAGGGTAAATTACTATATTCAGAAATACCGGAAGTAAAAAGAGAATTAGAGAAAATACTTAAGTTTCTCAATAGTGTCAATATCGGGAGTTTTCAAAACCTCACAGAATTAAAGGGCGAAGGTACACTATGAAAGAAATTGTAGTAATATCAGGAAAGGGCGGTACCGGTAAAACATCGGTTACCGCATCATTTGCAGTTTTGGGAGGCAAAAATATCGTAACAGCAGATTGTGATGTTGATGCAGCAGATATGCACTTGCTTTTGGATCCCGACTTTGAAAAAGCCGAAGACTTTTATAGTGGACAAATTGCAGTAATTGATCAGGATAAATGTACAAATTGCGGAAAATGTGCAGAGATTTGCAGATATAATGCAATACCATTTGAAAATGATCAATATATCGTAAAACATCTTGATTGTGAAGGTTGCGGCTATTGTGCAAGAATTTGTCCGGAAAATGCCATTGAAAATATTGATAATAATGTAGGCCAATGGGTCGAATCAAATATCAAAACCGGTACAAAAATGGTTCATGCCAAAATGAAGGTTGGGGCAGAAAATTCCGGTAAATTGGTGGCAAAAGTAAAACGGGAAGCAAAGCGCATTGCCGAAGAAGAAAATAAACAATTTATTCTTGTTGATGGCTCTCCGGGTGTTGGATGTCCGGTCGTTTCGTCTCTTTCGGGGGCTAATTATGTTATACTGGTTACAGAGCCAACCGTTTCGGGCTTGCATGATCTAAAGCGGGTTTATGAATTGGTCGAAAAATTTAAAATCAAAGCGGGTTGCATAATAAATAAAGCAGATTTAAATAAAGATAAAGCAGATGATATTTTAAAATTTCTTAAAGAAAACAATATCGACCATATTGCAAATTTACCCTATGATGAAATGTTTACTGCAGCAATGACGGCAGGGAAAACCATCGTAGAATTTGGCGATGGTGAAATAAAGGGGATATTAGAAAAAAGCTGGAATAAAATTCTTAAAATTTAGCAGGACTTAACTATAAATAATAAAATATAAAAGGAATAAAAAATGAGAATCGCATTTACAACGAAAGGAACAGATTGGAATTCTAAAATGGATCCACGATTTGGAAGGACCGAATATTTTATAATTTTTGATGAAGAAAAAGATAAAATAAAATTTATTGATAATACGGAAATTATAAACGAGGCACATGGCGCCGGACCTAAAACAGCACAAAAACTTTTTGAAGAAAAAGTTGATGTTTTAATTACTGGTAATGGTCCCGGAGGGAATGCCGGAACGGTCTTGGAAAAAGCCAAGATTGAAATTTATGTCGGTGCAGGGGATGCTACGGTAAAAGAAGCTTATGAAGCTTATAAAAAAAACGAACTAAAAAAATTCTAATTCAGAAGATCAATATAAAGGAAGGTATAATTGCTTTGGGAAATAAAATAAGGGTTGCATTTGCTACCAATGACGGTAAAACCTATAATGATACTCATTTTGGCGATTCAGATCATTATGATCTATATGAATTGAGTGAGACTGAAGCGATATTTCTTGAACGTATTACCAATACAGTTGATGAAGAAGAAACACACGCTGACCCTAAAAAAGCAAAGGGAATCATAAACTTACTCGTAAAAAATGACGTACATACAGTAATTTCAAAGGTTTTCGGTCCCAATATTAAGCGCATTAAGAAAA
>CAYPTO010000141.1:0-4423 GCA_964413625.1 uncultured bacterium | reverse complement strand
TCATGGCAGCAAGATTAGGCGATATCAATAAGAGTTATGATTATTTTAACGCAAATACAATTGTTATTGACCCCTTGACAAATGATACAAGCAATGCAACACCTAAGAATCAAGTAAGTCCTCGACTGGGAGTCAGTTTTCCAATCACAGATCAGGGCTTCATCCATTTTTCATATGGACATTTTTTCCAAATGCCATCGTTCTATTATCTGTACACAAATCCTCTGCTTAAGAGGGGAGCCAGTGTATCAAGATTTGGTAATCCTGATATTGAACCTCAGAAAACAGTCATGTATGAGTTGGGCTTACAACAACAATTATCTTCCTCGACCGCCGTTGATCTAACGATATTCTATCGTGATATTATCAATTGGTTATCAACAGAATATAACTTTGTGGACAATACATATAAATATACCCGATATATTACCGAAGATTACGGTAACGTTCGCGGGATAACATTTGCATTAACACAACGCGGCGGACAGTTCCTGACTTTTAACGCCGATTATACGTATCAGATCGCTGAAGGTGTAGCTTCTTCACCTGATGCAAAATATTATGATGCTTTGAATAATGTTGAAAGTGAAACAAAAGTTGTACCTCTGGATTGGGATGTGCGGCATACTATCAATGTAAACCTCACCGTTAACCCGATGGCAGATTTGGGCATTGGTGTTCTTGGCCGTTTTTCAACTGGTAAACCCTATACACCTACGGTACAGGGTCAAAGGGATGCCGAGGAAAATTCGGACAGAAAAATATCGGAATTTACCGTTGACTTCAAAGCATATAAATACTTTAATCTGGGATCTCAAAGGTTTAGTGTAAATCTAAAGGTTTACAATCTTTTTGATACCTCTAATGAGCGTTATGTGTTTACAGATACGGGTCGCTCAGGGTATACATTAACCCCGATCTATGTGGGTGATCCTGCCGAGAAATATCCGGATACACCGGGTATCCATTCTCTGGAAGAGTATCTGTATAGTCCGACAAACTATTCAAATCCGAGGCAAATACTCTTGAGTATCAGCTGGGATTTTAACGGTTAAAGATGAAAACCAAGGAAATTAATATGAAAAGAAATCATATATACCTTATCTCTATAATGTTGATCACTGCTTTCAGTCTTTATGGGCTTGATTCAAGTGTACAAGTAAGATCCGGACTTGAAAAGGAGATATATTTTAAACAACAGCAGGAATTGCAAAAGCCAACTATAACCGATAGTGAACGTCCGGTTCCACGCGAAGCGATCATTTCTGGAAATCAGATCCGTACATTGGTATTCGATTATGGCTCAATTGGTCACCCTTCACGTGAACCTTCAATGGAATGGCCGATCTATTCTGCTCATGGTTATGCGTATGAATTTGGTCCTCTTGTAGGTGTTGAAGTACCCGTTGATACTAATGGTTATTATCTTCATGAAGCGTATACTGGACTTGAAGGACAAAAAGTCCTTGATAAAACCGTAGAAGGGTATGATACGACTTATTATATCGTTACAGACGGCTTACTTTCCGGTGGTGGTGTTTTAATGAATGAGGTCAGTCCTACCAACTATCGTTGGGGCTGGGAGCCGCTTGCGGATTATGCAAATCCCGAAAGCGAAAGCATTCCACTTTCTCATAAACCGAAAACTTGGAATCCGGCTTGGGGTAACAATTGGCCCGGTACCTATAAAGCGGGTGTCTCATCTGCAGATCAGTCGATCTACTTTGAAATGGACGACCGTTATAATCTTGAATTCTATCCGGCCTTCAAACCCTATAGACCTGAAGATGTTGCTCCATTTGATTCTGCAAGACTAACCTACGGTGGTAATGGCTTAAGAGTTACCTGCCGTGCTTATCAATGGTCAAACCCTGAGGCAAGCGATGTTGTTTTCTTTGTTTATAATGTAACAAATGACAGTAAAAATGATTACGAAAAAGTTGTTTTTGGAATGTTCGGCGATCCGCATATTGGTGGAAGTAACGATTTTTCCGATGATATGGCCTATTTTGATAATGAATTGAATATGGTTTATGGGTATGATAGCGACAATAGAGGTGATTGGAACGGTATAACCGGTTGGTTGGGATATACTTTTCTTGAAAGCCCCGGTAATCCCTATGACGGTATTGATAATGATGGTGACGGTCTTGTCGATGAATCTATGCAGGATGGCATAGATAATGACAATGACTGGGATCCCGATCGCGACGATGTCGGTCAAGATGGCCTGGGCCCATTGGATCCCGGATACCCCGGTCCCGATTATGGCGAAGGTGACGGAAGTCCGACAGCCGGTGATCCCGATGACCCCACAAAACCGGGTGAACCGAATTTTGACGCAACAGATCTTGATGAAGCCGATCAGATCGGTTTAACAAGTTTTGACGCTTTTGAATATGGAGCCAGTGGTATTCGCTACGATAAAGCTATATGGAATAAAATGAAACCGGAGGTTCCCCTTACCGATGATAATACGGAAATTACCCAGCGTTCAGATAATATTTTTCTTTACGGTACAGGTTATTTTCCACTGAAAGCAGGAGACTCGCAGCGTTTTTCAATCGCATTATTAATGGGTGTTGATAAACGAGATCTATATGAAACTGCCAAAACGGTTCAAACGATCTATGATAATGGTTACCAATTTGCGGTTGCACCTTATAAACCTAAACTTACTGTTGTACCGGGTAACGGAAAAGTATCTTTGTATTGGGATGATAATGCAGAATACTCTTATGATCCTTTATTCGGGTATGATTTTGAAGGATATGCGATCTACAGATCAACCGATCCCGGGTTCAATGAATGTTTGACCATAACAAATTCCTATGGCGTGCCTACATTGCACAAACCCATTGCAAAATTTGATAAAGATGACGGTATTTTCGGTCCTGCAATGGTCGGTAATGGCGGTGTTCATTATGACCTTGGTACCGACAATGGCTTGGTTCATGAATATGTTGATACGGGACTTGTAAATGGAGTTACCTATTACTACGCCGTTTGCTCTTATGATATTGGTGATACAAGTGGAATTCATAACTTAACACCGACGGAATGTACAAAGATTATTGATCAGGACCCCTATACTAAAGAGATTACACTTGATGATAATACCGGCGTTGCTACTCCACAGAAAGCATCACCGGGCGTTCAGGCACCGACATTATTCAATGGGTCAATAGACCGTTCAAAATGTAAATCAGGTACCGGAGATGTTGAAATTAAATTTGTTGATATGCCTTCTGTAAAGAGCGAAATGGAATACGAACTTACATTTGAAAATACCGGTTCGGCCGGAAGCATTGAAATGTCAGTGACCGATCTAACGACTCTTTACCACGATACGGTCGAAGTGATCTCAACCTTATGGATACAGATGAATAAATCTAAAGTATCTAATGTAAAGGTTTATGATGAACTGGGGAATGAGATATCATCTTCACTTTATCTTGTAGATCATGGTATCGGTCGTATCCAATTTGATAGCAGTTTATTGAATGAAACCGTATATTTGGCATTCAATTATAAACCGATCTATCGCAGTGGTTACCTGGATAATGAAGATGCCATGCAAGTATTTGACGGTATGAAATTATTTATCAAAAATGATCTTCTTGCACGTGATAATCGAAGAAGTGGCTGGATGAATAGTAATACCACGCTCGCACCGAGTGTAACTCAGGAATCAGATACAATTTATGATCATGATTATAAATTGGTCTGGAACGAAAGTTATCTTAGTGAAAACACGGCATTTAATCAGCATGCACCTTTTAAGATATATGATATGAGTACCGATACAACGGAAGTACCCATTTATATATCACCTCATGTGAGCGGAAATTATACAATTGATTCTGATATTTTTATTTTAAGTGAAGCGGTTGCTTCTATGGATTATGCCGTATGGCGCTTATGGTTTAATTACCCCGCAAGCGGAGATACGATCATGCCTCAGGATGGAGATGTATATAAGATTTCACTTTCACGTCCATTCTCAGCAGAAGATACGATCACCTTTACTACAGCAGAAGCCACATATGATCCTAGTGAAATAACAAATCCTCTGGATGCCATTACCGTTGTACCGAATCCTTATTGTGCACAAGCTATCTGGGAGCCTTCCAGCGGCTATGTTTCGGGACGAGGGGAGCGTAGGGTATACTTTACAAATCTTCCTCCCATATGTACGATAAAGATCTATACGATCAGTGGCGAACATGTCAAGACCTTAGAGCATAATTCGGGTGGTAATATCAATCAAGTAATGTTTGATGGTTCAGAAGCCTATAATCTCCTAAATAAGGACAATTCAGATATTGCTTATGGAGTTTACTTGTGGCAGGTTGATGCAAAAGCATCGGGACTTGGTACTAAAACCGGTAAATTTGCGGTGATAAAATGAGAAAATATTTAA
>CAYPTO010000140.1:0-4441 GCA_964413625.1 uncultured bacterium | reverse complement strand
AGTTAAATTGAAAAGGGTGTGTCCGGTCGTTCTGAAGTTGAGACACGAAGTGGGAGGAAAAAGTCTTGATAAAACTTGTTTTCAAACATCCCCATATTATCCGTTTATATCTGGCCGGCAGGCTCTGGCAGTTTTTTTCTTTACTAAGATATAGGTTAAACAGAGATCAACAGGAATCATAAGCTTGCTAAAGGTACAATTATACAATTCCTTCGTTCTTTCACCAACCAATCAGAATGGCATTGAAAGAGGGAATTCAAGGTTGACGCATAGGACCGTAACCATTTAATTCTGGCCCTACCAAGAGAAAGGCCTCACATGGATAAATATCTTATTGTGGGTTCCGGCCTGACAGGAGCGGTCTTTGCTCAAACGTTGGCTGCCGCAGGTCGGAAAGTATTAGTACTGGAACAACGTAACCATATAGGTGGTAACTGTTTCGACATGCTTGACGCTTCAGAAATCATGATTCATCGTTATGGAGCCCATATTTTTCATACTGAATTTGAAGATGTCTGGAACTATTTGTCCCGTTTTACCCGATGGCGAAGATATGAACACGAAGTGCTTGCTTTTGTAGAAAACGATTTTATTCCAATTCCTTTTAATTTCAATACATTACAAAAGGTTTTTAATGAAAATGCATCCTCCATCAAACAAAAATTCCTCGAAAAGTATGAACTAAAAACGAAAATTTCTGTATTGGAACTCTTGAAGCAAAAAGATCCGGTTCTTAAAAATATTGGCATCTACGTTTATGAAAAACTATTTAAAAACTATACCTACAAACAATGGGGATTGAAAGCGGATGAAATTGCGCCGGAGGTTATTGCCAGGGTTCCTATTTACACAGATCATGATAACCGGTATTTCACGGACACATACCAGGGGATTCCAGAGGACGGCTATACCTCTATGATTGAGACAATGTTGTCAAACCCTAATATCGATATTCAGTTGGATACACCTTTTGAAAAAGTTTGCAAATTTGTAGATGGAGAAATTTCATTAAATGGCAGCCTTTTTAATGGAATATTGGTCTATACAGGCCAGACTGATGTTCTGTTTCAATATAAATTCGGCCGCTTGCCTTACCGCTCACTACGATTTGAATTTGAGCCTCTTAAGAAAACATTCTACCAGCCCAAGGCTGTTGTCAATTATCCAAATGATCACGATTATACCCGTATTATTGAGACTAAACACATGACCGGCCAGGAATGCCCGACCACAACCATTTGCCGGGAATATCCTCAGCAATATCGGCCTCTGCAGAATGACCCTTACTACCCACTCTTTACAGACGAATCAAAACAACAGTATGAACAGTATGCCAACACGGCCCATAAATATAACAACCTGATACTGGCTGGCCGGCTGGCTGAATACCGTTATTATGATATGGATGATGCGGTGAAAAATGCTCGCATAAAGGCAAGGAAACTATTAGCATGACAATGCTCTCCATAATTATTCCGGTCTATAATCAGACTCGCTACCTGCCTGAATGCCTGGACTCAATACTCGCCCAACAGTTTACCGATTTTGAGATTGTTGCTGTGGATGACGGCAGCACCGATGACAGTCTGGCCATTCTCGAGCGCTACGCCAGTCAAGATGACCGTATAAAAATTATTGCAAAGGAAAATGGTGGTTATGGCACTGCAATGAATAAAGGACTTGATGCAGCGTGTGGCACCTATTTAGGCATCGTCGAGCCCGATGATACAATTTCACCATTAATGTATGACACGTTGATGACCAAGGCATTACAAACAAAGGCTGATATCGTAAGATGCTCATTTATGAAGATTCTCTCCGGCAGCATAAAATTGGAAGAAAAAGAATGGTATGATGCTGCTGGAACATTATTCAAACTGGAAGATAAACCAGAAATATGTCGCTTGCACCCATCAATATGGGCGGCTGTTTATAAAAGGAAGTTCATTGAAAAAAATGATATCATGTTTTCCGAAAGTCCTGGCGCCACCTATCAAGACGTTCCTTTTTTTGCCAATGCCTATTCTGCCGCTGAAAGTATTTACATCATACCTAATGCCCTTTATAATCATAGGCTAGAATCAGCCAATAGATTTTCTTCCACAAACGCGATTGGGGAAAACAGCTTCTGCAGATTTGATAATCATCGAAAAGCCAAATCTATCTACTTGGCAAGGGGGCTGTGGGACAAAGTCAGGTTCTTTGAATTACAAAGAGAATTTATCACATTGAACAATTTTGCTCTCCGGATTGACCATTCCCTGAGACGGAAAATGTTTGATGAAATCAAACTTTATTTTTCCACTATTTCCATTGAAGAGGCCAATAAATTCCTGCCGTCTAATTTCCGTAACAGTTTCAAGCTGATCCAAAATGGATGCTATGACAGATGGTTTTTTCAATATGCACTTATACGTATTGTGGTGATCAGAACGGTAAAATTATTGGGGGCAGTTGATCTCCTGAGATGGTTGTACCTGACTCGTAAAAAATGGATACAGGATCCGCTATGTTAAAAATCCAGAATGTTATTCTGAATAACGAGAGAGACCCCAGCAACCGGAATCTGTACTATACATTTTCTGAACAGCTGAACAGCTTCGTGCTTGATTTTGGCACTTATTTCAACACTCTATGGATTCAAAGCTGGAAAGAATACACTGATATCTCCAGTTTTTATTTACAGATAAAGTTTCGAGGAGAATGTACCATTTCCATTATCCAGAGCCATCTCGCTGGTATTCAATCTCAGTATTCAGGAGATGAGGAAATTTCACGTGTCATGCTGTATCGGGAGAAGCTCTCTTCCTCTGGCTTAGACTATATACAAATTAAAATTCCCAAGGTTGACCTCGCATGCCGGATGATACATTTTACAATAGAATATAACAAAAAATGTGATTTTGAATATATTGATGGGTTTTACGCTGTCCCCAATTGTGCTTCCTCCCACCCTATAAAAACAGCTATTATTATCTGCACCTATAAAAGAGAGCGCCATCTTCAGGCCAATATTAAAACGCTTAAAAAATATTTTAATAGCAATCAAGATTTAGCTGAAATTTATGATGTCTTTATTGTTGATAACGATAGTAGCCTGCCAAGAGATATTGAAAGTAATAACATTTATTTGTTCCCCAATAAAAACACCGGAGGCAGTGGAGGTTTCGCGCGTGGAATCCTGGAGGCCCTGCGAGCTGAAACCAAATACACACATGTTATTCTGATGGATGATGACATCAAGATAAACACCGAATCACTGCACCGCACCTATGCCCTGTCATCACTGATCAATGACCATTATAGCCGATCCTTTATTTCCGGTAGTATGCTGAGGAGTGATATTAAAGATTTTCAATGGGAAGCTAGAGCCCGTATCAACGGGTTGCGCCTTGATCTTTACAGTGCACTTTCGTTGTCAGAATTCTCAAATCTTTTGCGTAATGAGGCGTTCTCCACAAAACATACACCTTATGATTATGCTGCGTGGTGGTACTGTTGTATCCCTCTCAACAATATAGGACTGAATAAATTACCATTTCCTTTTTTTATACGAGGTGATGATATAGACTACTCTTTGAAGTATGCTGATAAGATAATTCATCTGAATGGGATATGTGTCTGGCATGAACCTTTCGATTCTCGTCGTAGCAATGTTATGGATATCTACATGGCTATCCGCAATTTTTTTACAATCAATATTCTTCATAAAATTAGTCTTGTAGTTTCTGTCTGTGAACTAGCACAAATTTTTGCAGGTAACATTTTCACCTATAACTATAGTGGGGCTTATCTTGTATATTGTGGTCTTAGCGATGCAATAACTGAGAAAGAGATTTTCCGGGAAGACCAGTTGGCATTACTAGGCAGATATAAACAATATAATGAAGTCGAAGAAGAGGTAAGTATTGATATTGAAAAAGCAATAAAAAAAACCAATTTTAACTTCTTGCAAAAAATTCTCGCTATACTTACTTATGGTGGCCACCTGTTACCCTCTTTTTTATTTAGAAAACAAGCTCTGTCGACTGCCGGATATGTAGTCAGCATTTCAAAGTGCTTTTTAAGCAAACAAGTTATTATCTACAACCCTGTGACAGGAAAAAGCATTGTCAGAAACATAAATCGTCTAAAAGCATTCTCATTGAGCTTCCGTTTTGCCTCCCTTTTGCTGAAATTTATTTTTGGTTACGCTGGAATAGCTCGGCAAGTTCATAAAAAAGAACAAAACTATAGAACTTTTGAATTTTGGAAAAATCATCTCGAACTTGATTGACTACTGGTTACATTTCGCATGTGATAGTCTCTGCAATTCGATCAGTATACCTTCTCCTTGATACAGCCTTTATATCCCCATCATCACTACCCTTGCGTGTAACTATTTCACTACTCTAAAACAGGTAATAATACAGTTTTTCCCAAGACAGCCGAATGAACACTC
>CAYPTO010000139.1:0-4453 GCA_964413625.1 uncultured bacterium | reverse complement strand
GGATGGGAGCCATAGTGGTAATGGTCAAACGCAGGGCGGTGTACAAAGTATAATAAGCACCTAGTTTGTCGTTGTCGTTCTCGCTCTTCCAGAAACGGCGGCGTGAACGGCGGATATACCAATTTGACATTTCATCCAGCAGTTTCTCGAACTTACGCATCAGGCGTTCGGCATGAAATTCGCTGAAATCTTTATTGGCTTCTTTGACAAAAGCATGAACTTTTGCCAGTGCCCATTTATCCAATTCGTTGAGATCGTTGTAATTGACACTTTGTTTGGTCGGATCATAATTGTCGATCTCGGCATATGTAATATAGAAAGAATACATATTCCACAGCGTAAGCAATTTCTTGCGCAGTTCGTTTGCGGGACCGTATCCAAAATTCAGGTTGTGTTCGGGATTATGAGAGGTGTACATCCAGCGCATTACGTCGGCACCCATCTTGTCCGCAGCTTCTTCAAAGGGAATGGAATTCCCTGCACTTTTGTGCATGTCCTTTCCGGTTTCGTCCTTAACCAAGGCATGACCCAAAACCGTTTTGAACGGTGCAGTGTTTTCCAGAACCGTGGACATGGCCAGCAATGAGTAGAACCAGTTGCGGAACTGTCCGGGAAGCGATTCGGTAATGAAGGCTGCCGGGAACCATTGTTTCCAATAGTTATGATCGGTGATGTAATGCATGGTGCTGAAGGGCACGATACCGGCATCCAGCCAAGGATTACCTACATCGGGAACACGGTGCATTTCGGCACCACATTTTGAGCATTTGATCCCGATATTATCAATGTAGGGCTTATGGGGTGAGTGACCATCGAATGCTTCGTAGCCACTTACAGCCCTATCTTTTAGTTCTTCTTTACCACCGATGACCTCAAAATTACCGCATTTCTTACATTCCCAAATCGGCAAACTCAGTCCCCAGTAGCGTTTCTTAGAGATCATCCAGTTGCCCATATTGCGCAGCCAGTCCATCTCGCGATCATGTCCCCAAGCCGGGATCCAGTTGATCTGATCTACAACGGCCATCATTTCATGACGAAGCTCGTCCATGGAAATGAACCATTCATCTACTAGACGAAAAACCAATTCCGTCCCGTGACGCCAGCAAGTAGGGTAGCGGTGAGTGATCTGATCAATTTTATAACAAATATTCTTTTCTTTAAGATTGTCGAAAATTTCAGGTGTGATTTCCTGAGAATTCTTGCCTGTAAGATAATCGAAACCATCAATGTAATTGCCAAATTCATCAATTGGTGCGATGACGGAAATATCATTTTTCTTGGAAAGCTGGAAATCCTCTTTACCGCAACCCGGCGCAATATGCACAATACCCGTACCATCGCTGTCACTGACCTCATCCCAGGCAATGACGACATGATTGACACCCTTTTGAGCCGTCAGCTCATCGAAAGGACCGTGATATTTCAAGCCGAGAAGATCTTTACCCTTGAGTTCTTCCACAACTTCATAGTCACCAACAAGAATATTCGTCAGCTCCTTCGCTAAATAATAATACTCGTCTTGTTCGGGGTTCGGGGTTTGGGGTCCGGCGGCCTGTTTTACTTTTACGTAATCCATGTCAATATTGACAGCCGCCGCTGTATTGGCAGCCAGTGTCCAAGGTGTAGTGGTCCAGACCAGCAAAGCTTCGTTGGGTTTGTCTTTTAAATATAATTTTACAAAGACCGTTTTATGAGTCAGTTCTTTATAGCCTTCAGTCGCGATCTCATGTTCGCTCATGGCAGATCCGCAGCGCGGGCACCAGGGCATTACATCGTGGCCTTTATAGATTAGACCGCGATCGTGGCATTTCTTCAGGAAGTGCCAGATAGTATAATTGTTTTCATCATCCATGGTGTAATAGGAATTTTCCCAGTCCATCCAATAACCGAGACGTTTAGATTGTTCGGTTTGAACCCTAGAAAATTTAACTACGCGGTCTTTACAGGCCTGTACAAACTTTTCAACACCGAATTTTTCAATATCGGTCTTGGACTTGAAGCCAAGTTCCTTTTCTACTTCCACTTCGACCCAGAGACCCTGGCAATCGAAACCATTCTGGTAGCGCATCTTTTCACCCAGCATGCTATGATAGCGATTGAAGACGTCCTTTAAAGTCCGTCCCCATGCATGATGCACACCCATGGGATTGTTGGCCGTGATCGGACCGTCCAAAAATGACCAGCGCGGTCCGTTTTCGTTCTGTTTTCGCAATTTATCGAAAATGGAATCTTCTTCCCAGAACTTGAGTTGCTCATGCTCGAGTTTAACGAAATCCACTTTACTTGAAACCGGTTTGTACATTCTTTTTTCTCCGTAATACGTCATTCAATTAATAGCGTGGTAAAATATACACTAGAACGCTAAAATACAAGTAATTATACGAGATTGGACAACAGGTTTATTAGACAGGATAACGGGATTATCAGGATGGCTTTGAGCTGGTGGTGGACTGATTACTGGTGATTTTTAATGATTACTACATACTGCCTACTACATACTTTTTTGAAGAGCTTCACACGAAGATATGAAGCACTACAAAACTACCAAGAATTTTATAGCCATCATAAAATCAAACATGTCATTTAGATATAAGCATAAAGCAATGAGGAAATCCACCCATGATATGAAATTACAAAAGATGAATGATTAATACCCCATTACTTTATGGTTTATTTTAATAAAAAAATATTCGCCCAAAACCATTAATTTCCATTTGGCGATGGAAACAGTTCCTGAAGAAAGCGCTGTGTATATTACCGGAAATCATCCGGCTCCGAGCTTTTGGAATCCTTTGGCTGTTGTCATGAAACAGGTCGTCGACGGTCAATGGGGAAAAAGTATCGAGGTCATGAGCGGCATGAACCTGAAATATAAATTCACCCTGGGAAGCTGGGAAATTGAAGCTATAGATGTAAATGGACAAGCTTTGCCAAATTATAAGCTAAGTATCGAAAAGGACAGTGTGATTTTCATTGTAATACCGAGATGGAAAAAGGATAACTGGTGACGGATAATAAGTTATGAGTAGAATTGTAGATTGTAGATTTAAGATTGTTGATTTTTGATGTGATATGGAGAAGATATTTTGTGACGCCTCAGCTGCGGCGCACCTTGAATATTGAACAAGGATTAACGATTTTTGATTTCCGAAGTGAATATTTACTTCATATTTCATATATTGATATTTCTTGTTCTAAAATCAGTTTTTGTTTTTGAATTTATGTCGCCTATGACATTGATCGACTCCTTCGGGACTAAATCCGCCGGCCAATAACCGGCGTTTTGGGATGACAACATAAAAGAGAAATAGATGAAAAAAATTCTTGATCCTAAGCAGCTCTTGCATACTTGCAGGGAAGAGAATTGTGACACTTATCACGTTTCTGATAATTTGGTTTGTCATTTTACCGGCAAATGGCTCGCCTTGTTTTTAACAATGTTTATACCACTCTTTATTTTTGCCGGCTACGGAATGTTCATCTTTAACGTTTGGACCTTTGCGGCCTGGTTGGTTTTTATATTTTTGTTCTTCGGGCTGACCGAGATCCGGTAATGTGCTCTCATTGTCCACACCATGCAGAACCGGAACTGACTAGTCTGAAATGCTGGGCAAACTACGGTTTTTCCAAGATATGGGAATACCGGCCCGGACCGATGTCATGGCTTGAAAATATTATTTTTTTTCTGGGCTTTTTGATCATTCTAATACCCCCGGCAATAGTGTTTGGACTACAAAAACGTTTCTGTTTCATGGGCATCTATCTTGGAGTATTGTTATTGGTCTTCGGATTATTGCATATCTTTTATTGCTCCTACTGCATTAATTCTGCTTATCCGCTCAATGCCGAAAAGAAAAAGGACCGTGAGGAGTTCTTTGACAAGAATCCAATAGTGAAAGAAGCCTGGAAGAAAGTAAACAAATAATGATCCACAGATTTAGCAGATTTACACAGATTGTTTATTAAGTCTTTAATCTGCGCTAATCAGTGCCTGCCATGCCGAAGTCTTAGCGTAGGCTGGAAATTTGCGGATAGATTTTCGTTCCCTTCTACGCCAAAACCTCCTCCTTCGCTTTTCAAGCTACAGAGAACTTAACTAAGATTACTAGGATATTTTTAATGACCAAGAATTACTCGGTAGTTCTTTTTAAGGACACTATACAATTTTTACATAATACTAAAATAATACCTCAACAGCGTATCCCAACACTTATAACATAATACTTGCATAATTCATGTTTATTGATTAATATTGTTTGTAATTACCAACACTATTGTACTTTTCAGAGGTTTATGATGGTTAATACCAACACACAGTGGCTCTCAATGAGGGATCGGGCGATCATTGAAAAACTCGGGGCATTTATTAAAAATGAGCGTCTTTCTCAAAATAAAACACAAACTGAAATTGCAAGGCACGCGGGAATCAATCGCTGGACCATCGTGCAGG